>JANYKQ010000047.1 GCA_025358115.1 Methanomicrobiales archaeon
GATGACCATCAACGCCTCGATGGAGACCAAGGATCCGGCCGGCGAACTGGTAGCCCCCAACGGGATCCGGTTCAAAAAGAAACCGGACGGACTGACACGGAGCATCATATCCGAACTGCTTAAAGAGCGGGACGACAAGAAGGCGCTGCGCAACAAGTACGAATTCGGATCCCCGAATTATGTGCTCTACGATATGCAGCAGAACGTGCTCAAGGTGATCATGAACACCTACTATGGTGTCTCGGGCTACACCCGCTTCCGGCTCTTTGACCGGGAAATTGGCTCCGCAGTCACGTCCGTGGGCCGGGCGATCATCGAGCACACCCGGCGCGTGATCGAACAGGAAGGCTACACGGTGATCTACGGGGACACCGATTCCTGCATGGTGCACCTGCCCCCGAATCTGGACCGGGAAGCAACGATTGCAACAGCCCGTGCCATCGAGAAAAAACTCAATGAGCGTTACCAGGAGTTCGCTCTTAAGGAACTGAATGCCGATGTCCATTACTTCTCGATCAAGTTCGAGAAGATCTATGAACGGTTCTTCCAGGCCGGCAAGAAGAAGCGGTACGCCGGGCACCTGGTCTGGAAGGAGGGTAAGGATGTCGATGAAGTGGATATTGTTGGTTTTGAGATCCGCAGAAGCGATACGCCCCAGATCACCAAGGTCGTGCAGCAGCGGGTGATGGAGATGATCCTCAAAGGAGAGGAGTACGCGATAATCAAGTCTTTCCTTTCCGGTGTGATCACAAAATACCGGGGTGGGAAATATACCCTGGATGAGATCGGCATCCCCGGAGGGATCGGCAAATCCCTGGATGATTACGGGAATGATGATGCCCAGGTCCGGGGGGCAAAATATGCCAACGTGCATCTCAAGACCGAGTTTGGCAAGGGGAGCAAGCCCAAGCGGATCTATATCCGGACGGTTACGTCAAAATACCCGAAGACCGATGTGCTCTGCTTCGAGTACGGCGACCAGGTTCCTCCCGAGTTTGTCGTGGATCTGGAACTGATGCTGGACAAGACGATCAAGCAGCCGATCTCCCGGATTATTGAGGCGCTCGGGTGGAGCTGGGATGATGTGGATCCCCAGCGGACAACGCTTGCCCAGTGGGGACTTGGCTGAGATTTTTTTTAAGCTCGTAGGAACGCACATGAACGGGGTTCACACCCGAATCATGAAAACCGGTACCATGATCCGGGGTAATGATGATCCCCCGCTTCAGGGCCTCTCATAGGCACGGCGGGGCAAAGAAGTTTCCCTGCATTTTTATTTTAGTCATTCATCTGCCGCACGGGAAGCCCCGTCTTCCGATAGGGGGGTCAAGGGGGTGCTCCCCTTGGGATGCCTCCCCCTCTGGGGGAGAGAGGGGGTCACCCTCATAAATCCTGAAGAAGATTAGCATGTAATGGAAAAACGATTTTTTCTTGAGAACTTTTTTTTTAATTATTGGATCCATATCAAAATTCCCGGCCCAGCAACCGGTCCGCTTCCGCACGCACATCCGTCTTTCTCAGCCCGTATTTTGCGAGCGTCCGCTGGATGAGCGTGTCGTAAACCCGGGGCATATCGGACTGGAGCTGCTTTACTCCCTCTTCAGTGATCCCGCCGGGGGTTGCCACACGGCGCAGGATCGTTTCTACCGGATATCCTTGTTCATCGAGAAGCCGGGCGGTGCCAGAGAGCGTGGAGACGGCCAGCAGGTGAGCCTGCTCTTCTGACAGGGTACTGTGCCGGACCGCAGCACGGGCAAACTCGTCGATCAGGACTGCGATCAGGGCCGGGCCGCAGCTGGTGAGATCCGTGGCAACATCAATATTCTCCTCATCGATTACCACAACGTTTCCCAGTGCACGAAAGAGATCGTCAGTCTCCTTTGCTGCGCTTTGGGTGACCGCAGCGTTATGACAGAGCAGGGTGACTCCCGAACTCATCTCGCCCGTCAGGCTCGGGACAACCCGGGTGACCGGGCCGGGGAAAAAGCGGGCAATCTGCTCCATCGGGAGGCAGGCGGCTATGGATACCAGGTGGGTATCTTCCTGAAGGTCACCGGAAATTTCTGAAAGGACCCGGATGGTGTCAAGAGGTTTGGTGCAGAGCAGGACCCGGCTGCACTGCCGGACAAGGGTGCAGTTGTTCTCTGCAACCTGTACTGACGGGTATTTTTCAAACAGTGAGGTGAGCGCTGCGGGATGACGGGTACTTACCCGGACGTCTTCTGGCTCCAGGAACTTTTTGTCCAGCAGCCCCCGTACGATCATGCTCCCCATGCTCCCGTAGCCAATGAAACCCGTTTTTGTATTCATATGCAACAACCCGTTCCGGATCCATGGGACACAATCAGGTAAATATTCCCCTGGATGCTCCGGTCACCCTATTGTTTTATACTCACACATGCAAGAAAGAGTCACGCGGGAATCGGTAAAATGAACTCTGATCTATTAAAGTAAATTGTCAAACAAAAACAAAATTTATTAATAACGATTGGTGCAATTAAGTTTCATATCTCTCTTATACAATACTGCCGTGGGCAGCGCATGAGACGGGCATAAGGGATTGGGGAAAATATGACAGGTTCGAATATTTTTGTTGAGCGCGACGAGAGTTTTGTCAATCTCTGGTTGTTCATTGTCATCAATACGACAATTCTTGCTCTCCTGATCAATATACTGAGCCTGAATTATGGTTCCAATGACGTAGCCCCGTATCTTCTCTACATCCCGGTGGTCATTGCATCCTACTGGTATTCCAGCCGGGGTCCCATTTTTGCGGTGATCATCTCCCTGGCGTACATGGGTCTTGTATACTATTTTACTCATGGCGCTCTCGGGGAACTGGTTGCTTCGTCCATCAAATGTTATATCCTCATCGGGGTTTCGGTCGTAGTATCGAGCCTTGCAACCCATATGCGGAAGAACGAGGTGAAGTATCGCGGGATCTTCAACCACTCGGAAGCGGGTATCGGCCTTGTCAACAGTTCGGATCTCTCCATTGCAGAAGTGAACAAGCGTTTTGCAGACATGCTCGGGTATACTACTGAAGAACTCACCCACATCTCTTTTGCAGATCTCTGGCTGGAACCCCCGGTAAAAGACACGTTCTTCAACCAGCTCAATCTCCATGAAAACGTAGAGAATCTTGAGACACGGTTCAAAACGCAGACAGGTAAGGATTGCTGGGTCCTCATCTCTGCAGGAAAACTGCCGGACAAACAGTTTGTCTGTACTATCATCGATATCACTGACCGCAAAAAAGCGGAAGCGGCACTCCTTATCAAGGATCATGCGATCAGCTCGTCGATCAATGCAATTGTAATCCTGGACCTTGATTTCAATATCCAGTACGTGAACAGATCGCTCATGAAGATGCTCGAATATGATCTTGAACTGGAATTTTTAGGGAAACCCACCAGCCAGTTCTTTGCCTCACGACAGATTTTTGATGAGATCCGCGAGATGCTGCCAAAAAAAGGCAGCTGGTTTGGGGAAGTTGTCCTGGTAAAATATTCCAAATCACCTATTTTCGTCCTGATCTGGATAAATATGGTGAAAGATGAGACCGGAAAACCGATCTGCATCATGGCATCATTCATCGATATCACCGTTCGCAAACAGATGGAACTGGTCAAGCGGGAAGCGCTCGAGCAGATCGAGCAGAACATCGAACAGTTTGCCATCCTTGGCGACCATATCAGGAACCCGCTTGCCGTCATCATGGGTCTTTCCAGCCTGGCACCGGGCGAGATCACCGATAAGATCATTCTCCAGGCCCGGGAGATAGACCGTATCATCACCCAGCTGGATATGGGCTGGATCGAATCCGAGAAAGTGCGTGACTTCATCAAGCGCTATTACCTGGTAGGCACAGAGGCCAGGGTAAATTCCAAAGAAGAGCCGAAGAAAAAGTACCCGTCTCCATAAATCCCCGGTCGTTCCCGGTGCTGTGAAACAATCAGGTGTGCGGGTTCTTTCCCGCCTCTTTTAACCGCTCATTGAGTTTCTTGATCTGGTCCCGGAGCGCAATCGCCCGCTCGAAGTCGAGGCTGTCAGCGGCATCCCGCATCTGTTTCTCGATATCGATGATCACGTTGGGGATCTCGTTTTTCGGCACATGTTTTGTATCGGTCAGCTCGACTTCTTTTTCCTTGACCGGCTTGATGATGGTGAGCGGAACGATGTTATGCTCGGTGTTGTACCGGACCTGCATCTCGCGCCGCCGTTTGGTCTCGGCCATAGCCCGCTTCATGGAGTCGGTCATGTTGTCGCCGTACAGGACAACTTTGCTGTTGACATTGCGGGCAGCCCGGCCAATGATCTGGATCAGGCTCCGGGCATCGCGGAGGAAACCTTCCTTATCCGCATCAAGGATGCCGATGAACCCGACTTCGGGGATGTCGAGCCCTTCCCGCAGCAGGTTGATTCCCACGAGCACATCGAACTTGCCCAGCCGGAGCTGGCGGATGATCTCGGTGCGTTCGAGCGTCTTGATATCGGAATGGAGATACCGGGTCTTGATGCCCCGGTCCGCAAGGAACTCGGAGAGTTCTTCGGCCAGTTTTTTGGTAAGCGTCGTGATGAGGGCCCGGTCGCCCCGGGCAATGGTTGCCTGAACCTCGCGGATCACATCGTCCGTCTGCCCGGTGATCGGCCGGACCTCGACATTGGGATCAACCAGGCCCGTCGGGCGGATGATCTGTTCCACGAGCCGGTCCGAGTGCTTCAGTTCGTAATCCCCCGGTGTGGCAGAGACAAAGATCGTGCTGGTCATGTACTGCTCGAACTCATGGAATTTTAAGGGACGATTGTCGTACGCACTCGGCAGCCGGAACCCGTAATCGATTAAGGATTTCTTGCGCGAACGGTCGCCGTTGTACATGCCGTGGAGCTGAGGGATGGTCTGGTGGCTCTCATCGATGATCATGAGGAAATCTTCGGGGAAGTAATCGAGCAGGCAGTAGGGTTTCTCACCGGCCGAGCGGCCGTCAAAGTGCCGGGAGTAGTTCTCGATGCCCTTGGTTGAGCCGGTCTCTTCGATCATTTCCAGATCATAGTTGGTCCGCTGTTCAAGCCGGTGCGCCTCAAGCATGCCCAGCGTTGGCAGGACTTCGTCCAACTCTTTCCGTATAGTCTCGGCTGCCTTCTTCCGGGCACCTTCGGGAGTAACGAAGTGGCGGGCAGGATAGACATAGAAGTACTTCAGCTGTTCCTTCCGGTTGCCGGTGTTCTTGTCCACTTCGCTGATCCGCTCGATCTCGTCGCCGAACATCTCGATCCGGATGATGTCGTTGAAGTACCCGGGGATGATATCGATCGTATCGCCCTTGACCCGGAAACGGCCGGGCATCCGTTCGAGATCGTTTCGCTCGAAGAGGATATCGAGCAGCCTGCTCATGATGTCGGTACGGGAAATTTTCTGGCCCGCCGAGAGCTCGAACCCCATGTTCCGGAAGTTCTCGGGATTGCCGAGACCAAATATACAGGAGACGGAGGCGACCACGATCACGTCGCGCCGGAACGAGAGCGAGGCGGTAGCCGAGAGGCGCATCATCTCGATCTTGGGGTTGATGGCCGAGTCCTTCTCGATATACTGGTCCTTTGAGGGGATGTAGGACTCGGGCTGGTAGTAGTCGTAATAGGAGACGAAGTACTCGACCCGGTTTGTGGGGAAGAAGTCGCAGAACTCGGCATAAAGCTGGGCGGCGAGCGTCTTGTTGTGGGCGAGCACGAGCGTAGGGCGGCCGGCAGATGCGATCACATTTGCCATCGTGTAGGTCTTGCCGGACCCGGTCACGCCGAGCAGTGTCTGGAGCCGTTCGCCTTTCTCCAGACCTTCGGTTAACTGTCGGATGGCTTCGGGCTGGGAGCCAGCCGGTGCGAATGGGGAGACGAGCTCGAACTCAGTCACGGTGCATAGGATCTGGAATTGTGATATTAAAAGGGATCGGGATGCGGCAGGAAAGTGATGGTACTTTTATGCGTTAGCGTTCTCCCTGCCGGGTCATGGGGCAGACATTGCATCCCACCATCTCGCCAAAGCAGAAGAGGAATCGTTCCCGGATGGTTCGCGGGAGTTTGTCTTCAGGTAGAGGAAAAAACCCGAAGCTCTTGTAAAACGAGATCAGGACAATGGTTGAGTGGATGAAGATCTGTTCGGAGCCGCATGCATCGATGAGTGCCTGGACCGCGAGCCGTGCATAGCCCCTGCCGCGGGATCTTTCACTGGCAAAGACGCAGTCCATCTCAAGCCCGTCCGTGTGCCGGGTACACCGGGCGGTAGCGGCAAGACTGCCATATTCAAAAACACCAAAGACCCGCTCTTCGGGCATGTCATTTTTCTGGCCGCGGTACTCTTCCCATAATTTTACTGCGAGCGGAAATTCTTCATATTTCAGCTCGCGCACTTCCGTTCCCGGTCCGGTTTCTGCCATTGCGTACCGGAGAATCTTTACTCCATTCCTATTTGAGCGTGACCATGTATGCAAAGAAGGGTACTGCCGGGGAAATGGACCGGAATTTTTCCCGCCGAATCATTTCGTACAAAAAAAAATTCAAAGATCCTTAAAAAAAAAATTCGATTTTTCCGGAACTTCCTGTACAGAATTTTCCTAAAAAAAATCTCCACCAACCTCTTCCCCGTCACCGTCGTAAATCCCATTCTCCGACATAAACAACCCCCGCAACGCGCCCCAATCGCCAAACCGGGCAAAAATAGAGGCGCATATAATGTCCTCCGGAGCCCCGTATTGCACTTTGGCGGCACTTTTTTTCCGATCCGCTACGTTTCATCCTTCCTTCTTTTCGCAGGAAAAACTCACCCAGATCCTGAAAACGGATGGATGAGCCCCGTTTTAAGTTTACTCAACCATGCACACCCGGATTGAATCCAAGCGTTTTACGGGTTTTTTTCAGAAATGTCCCGTTTGGCAAACCGGGCATTTTGCGAGGTTTTCAGGGGTTCAGGGCCCCCATTTTCATAACCCCCTTTAGCACCAAGCGGAGGGGGAATAGGGGGATTATCGAAGGGGAGGATGTCAGAAACCGGGAATAAAATAGAGGATTTTATCATGGGCCGTTGGCCGGCACGGGATTTTTTGGATTTCAGAATTAATCGTACTCCCGGAACAGGGCCGTGTTCTGCCGGCGGATCCACCAGCGCCTGAACAGGAAGACTCCCCCGATGACTGCTCCAAGAGCAACAATTCCTTCTAGTACGATAACGGGGATGCCGGGATCCGTTACCGGTGCAGCCGGGACTGCAGTTGTTGCAGTTGTCACCGGTACAGAAGTGACGGTACTTTCGGCAACCGGCCTTGTGGCTGGCAGCGGGGCAGGAGCAGTTGTCACAACCTGATCACCGGGAGTTGTTCCGTTTGACAGTGTTGAAACCATGGTCGTGTTTGCATCAATCCCTGCAGGTGAAACGACAACAGCAAACTGCGAGAAACCCGGTGTCTGCACTTCATATTGATAAGCATCCCCGTTCTGGCTGACCAGAGAACCCGTGAGCGGGCTCCACCGGCCATCGTGATTCCGCATGAGGGTAACCTGTGCCGGATCAATATGATGATCCCGGAGATATTGCCCATTCACTGAGAAGGATATCGTTGCGCCATTCACCAGATTCGGGTTGAGTCCTACAAGTTCGATCGTGATGAAACCCACCACATTCTGTCCTGGGATCGATCCCCCGTAGCTGACCGTTCCGCCCATCAATTCGACATTTCCCTGGTTCTGGTTAAACACGATCTTCACCTCGTTTAATGCTACCGGGGAAATTACGGTGGGATTCTGGTCAAAGGAGAATGTTGCTGGTTGTCCTGCGACAATGTTGGCAGCGGTCGAGAATGTCGGGCTGCCTGAGCTGCCCGGGGCGTTATTGCTGCCGCCATTGTCTGCGGGTGCAGGAGTGGGTGTCGGGGTGGGTGTCGGAGTGGAGTACGTAAACCGGTCCGCAGCGCCGGTGGCACTCGTGCCAGCCGAAGTTGTCACCGTGATATCCACGGTTCCCGCAGAGCCGGCAGGAGATACGGCGGTGATCTGGGTAGCTGAGTTCACCGTGTAACTGGCAGCGTTGGTTGCACCGAATTTGACCGCAGTCGCCCCGGTAAACGCGGTGCCGGTAATGGTTACACTCGTGCCACCCGCAGTAGTGCCGCCGGTCGGGCTGATACCGGTTATGGTCGGGGCGGCGGCGGTGAGGAAGAGATAGGCAGCCCCGGCATCCGAAGCAGCGGTATCGTTCCTGGTTGCCCCGACCAGCGCGGCTGAACCGTCGGAGGAGAGCGCAACGGAGTACCCGAACTCGTCATTCGCGGCACCGCCGGTGAACGTTGAATCTGCGGCTGAGGCAGATTTGCTGCTCCACCCTCCTCCCTTCTCGAAGATATACGCAGCGCCGGCACCCGAACCGGCGGTGCGGTTATACGGTGCTCCGATAAGTGCCGTATCGCCGGAAAGCGCAACAGAATAGCCAAGGTTGTCATCCGATAAGCCACCGGTGAACTGGGCGTTTGCGGCTGAGGCGGATTTGCTGCTCCAGCCGCCCCCTTTCTCAAAGATATACGCGGCCCCGGCATCCGAATCTGCAGTGTCGTTATAATATGCCCCGACCAGCGCCGTTGAACCGTCGGGGGAGAGTGCAACGGAATACCCGAAGTAGTCATTCATGGCACCGCCGGTGAACCATGCATCCGCAGCTGAGGCTGATCTGCTGACCCACCCTCCGCCCGGTTTCACGAAGATATACGCGGCCCCGGAATCCGAACCTGCGGTTTCGTTCGAGATTGCCCCGACCAGCGCGGTTGACCCGTCGGAGGAGAGCGCTACGGACCAGCCGAAGCTCTCACCGCTGAGGCCACCGGTGAGCTGGGCATTTGCCGCCGAGGCAGTTTTACTGCTCCACCCGCCCCCCTTCTCGAAGATATACGCGGCCCCGGTATTCGATTCGGGGGTGTCGTTATTATATGCCCCGACCAGCGCCGTGGAGCCATCGGAGGAGAGGGCTACGAAGTACCCGAAGTAGTCATTCGTGGCGCCGCCGGTGAACCGGGCATCCGCAGCTGAGGCCGAGACCACCGGGTCGATGGTGATCGGGTAGACCGCCCGGGTATCATCCACAACCCACGAGAGCGAGGTCCCGTCCGTTGCCAGGGATACGGGAAGTGCTGTCCCGTCAGCAGAGACCGCGAAAAGACCAGTATAGGTGAAGAGGGGCTCGCCTGAGGCACCGGTGAACGTGAGTGCCGTGACGTCCGTGCCGGAGCGGGTGGCATTCCCGGCAAGCCCGAACCGGACCTGCAGGGGGCCGGTACCGGGGGGACGGCTCGTGATGGTCATGCCCTGCTCGATACCGGTGTCAGTGTTCCGGTACCATTCGGTGTACGCCGGGCGGGTGATATTCAGCTCCCGCCCGCTGGCAGTTGCAACCCCGCGCCCGGCAGGAGTGCAGGTATCATCCCTGCAGAGCCCGGCAAGGGTCATGCCGAAGGCGGTGCCGGTGCCAGGGCCGGAGAAGGCTGCCGTCCCGTTCATCGGGGTATATGTAAAGGTAATCCGGTTTGCCGTATTGCGGGCATACCATGAACCGGTTGTTTCATCATACGAAAAGGCGTGAAGGGTCTCCAGGATCCGCCCCTTCAGTGCCGAGGCATCCGCTGGGGGGAACTTTGTATCGATCACGGAAAAGGGGTCGGCCCCGGTGCGGTCCGGTATTGTCATGCCGAACTGCCCGGCGATCCCACCGGCTGCGGCGAACGGGAACATTTCTGGTTCTATAGCAAAAACTCCATCACCGGGGACCGGGACTATTGCACCCGGCATCAGGAAATCAGAGGGCATCATAGCCGCTCCCACAGGCCCTGCGAGTGACAGCGCGATAATCAACAGCCATGTAAATACCAGACCGTACCGTTCCGCATCCATTTGTGTTATCAATCTCCTACTTACGATAATTTCCGGGAGGGCGTATTATTCTTTTCACGGGATGTTGTTTGCTCCGGTTTGAGAAAAAAACCTGCCCGCCCCGACTACTAAGTCGTTAGTTTGAGGATTCATAAGAGTTGGGAAACTGGACCTTTTTTTTACCTTACTGGTCGGACCATGACCAGATTAGGTTTGATTCCGGGGGTTGGGAAAAATCTAAACCGGCACTTTTGTACAGGGTTGTTGAACTATCCCGGAATTATCTGCGATTCAGTTCGCTGAAAAGATTGCATTTTTTTAAATCGCGATACGCCGGGTTGTTTGAAAAATTTTTTAGATTGCGTAACTGATTGCCATTAAAAAAAAGGTACAGCCGGTTTTTTTCGTACCGGAAAAAAAGTTTCAGAAAAAAATTTGAAAAAGCATTGAAAATTTTTCAGAAATTTTTTGAAAACTTTTGAGGAAAAATTTTCGATATTTCCCTACAAGAAACCGCCACCACTCCTGCGGGACACTCCCGTGTTGGATTAAATACCTGAAATGATAATCATCCCGCGGTGCCGGGAAGAGGCCGGTGGCGGTCTGACCTCCTCAAATAATGATTCAAACCCCCTCACCGGTCACCGTCGTAAAACCCATTCTCCGGCGAGAAAATACCCCCACAGCATACTCCAATAGCCAAAATACCCGAAATTTGAGGCGCATATAATGCCCTCCGGAGCCCCACATTGCGATTTGGTGGCACTTTTTTTCCGATCCGCTACGTTTCAATCCCCCCGAAATCCGGAGCGAAAACTCACCCATATCCTGAAAACGCCAGAATGAACTCTTTTTGATATTTCCTCAACCATGCACACCCGGATAGAATCCGGGCGTTTTAAGGGCTTTTTCAGAAATGTCCCGTTTGGCAAACCGGGCATTTTGCGGGGTTTTCAGGGGTTCGGAGGCTCCCTTTTCATGACCCCCCGGAACACCTGAGGGAGGAGGAATCTGGTGATTATCCGGGGGGTGGATAGACGGGACCGACAGGAGGTGGGCAGGAACTGATGACAGGGTACAGGATCGACCGGGAATTTTTAATTTTATTTTTCGCGTGCCCGGATTTTTTATAAAAATGCTGCACGGTTTTTTTGTAAAAATAATTTCCGGAATCCGTCAAAATAATCTCCCGGTTTTTTCCGGAATTGGCCGTACAGTATCTTGGGGTACCGTTTTTCCGGATTTTTTTAAAAAGGGAGCGGTTTTTAGATGCATGAAATAGAATCCAGACCGATATAAATCCAAAAAAAAAAACGATTTGCCCTGTATTTCCGGAAATGATGAATCAGGGAACGAAAATGAGAAAAATACCCGCGACCTGCGGAAGACACAAAAAAAGATAATTATATGATTGCCGCAGTGATGCCAATGACACCCGACTGGATGATGACGGCAACTGCGATGATAACGCCGGCCATCTCAAGGGCGACTGCCACATTACCTTTCTTGAGCTCTTCAAACTCCTCGACACCTTTTGTCAGTTTATCAAGAATGTTGAGTGCGAGATAGATTGCACCGACAGCGAGCACAATGCCCAGGATGAGCTGGATGAGTGCAATCCCGACAATCGTCAGGCCGTCAAGGGACAGGATACCGACACTCAGTGCCTTGTTGATACCAACTGACAGGCCGGATACACCTGACTGGACAACAAGTGCAATGGCGACAAAGACTGATGCAACAAGGATACCAACTGCGACATTGCCTTTTGCGAGTTCCTTTTCCTCATCAATTCCCTTGGTGATCTTTCCGAGCACCGCAAAGCCGACATACAGTGCCACAACGGCAAAAATGACGGCAATAACCAGCTGGACTAATCCAACAACAGCATTTGCTAAAAGCATGATTTCACTCCAAATTACCGTAGGATGTTTGTCTAAACGATACATAAATATATCGTCAGATTCGGCTAAAATGGGGGGTATTCGCTGCATATTTGGCAATCAGGATGAAAAATGAGCGTTAATACGAGAAAATAAAAAAAACACGACAAGAATATGCTGCGGGAGGGTTACGATCCCCCGATCTCCAGATGTCTCAAGCCTGAACGCAAAAAACGTTCTTGAAAACCCTATGAGTCTGGCGCCCTAACCAGCTAGGCCACCGCAGCACAAAAGTGCATAATAAAAACGCAGTAAAAACTATTAAAGGTTCTGATAGACCGTTTTAATCGGGTATCAATCCTTTTTCTGTTGCAGGTACTGGTTGACTGCAACCGTTATTGCGGCGATTTTTTTTCCCTGCTCAAAAGATCCCGCAAGTGTCTGCATCCGGGTCTCTTCATCCCGGGTGTACCGCTCAAGGGTATCGAAGATATGCTCTTCTTTGAGGAAGTGTGTGTGAGTATTACCATCGACAAACTGTTGGTTGTTCATGATCGCATAGTGGAGAGGCAGCGTCGTCCTTATCCCAAGGATGATATATTCGGAGATCGCGCGGCGCATCCGTTTTATCGCCTCAGCCCGGGTGCTGTCCCAGGCGCACAGTTTTGCAATCATGGAGTCATAGTTCGGGGGTATCGTGTACCCCATGTGGATGCCACTGTCAACCCTGATACCCGGTCCACCCGGTGAACGGTAGCGGACAATTTTACCGGGATCTGCGGCGAAATTATTGAGGGGATCTTCGGCATTGATACGGCATTCTATGGCATGACCCCGGATAGAAATATCCTCCTGGCAAAAGGGCAGTGATTCCCCGGCTGCAACAGCGATCTGCTGCTTGACCAGGTCGATTCCCGTGATAAATTCGGTGATCGTGTGCTCCACCTGAAGACGGGTGTTCATCTCCATGAAATAGTAATTCCCCTGGCTGTAGAGGAATTCAACCGACCCGGCATTGGTGTAGTCTGATACCTCTGCCACCCTGAGTGCTGACCGGGACATCCGCTCGCGCAGTTCCGGTGTCATGATCGGGGACGGGGCTTCCTCGATCAATTTCTGGTGCCTGCGCTGGATCGAGCATTCCCGGTCATAGAGGTGCACAGCATTACCGTGCTCATCGGCAAGTACCTGGAATTCGATGTGCCGGGGTTTGACTAAGTATTTTTCAATAAAAACTGTCGCATCCCCGAATGCGGACTGGGCAATGCGCATGCTTGCAGTTATGGCATCCTCGAGAGTTTTTTCGTCCTGCACGATCTGCATCCCGATGCCCCCGCCCCCGGCGCTGGCCTTCACGATTACCGGGTAACCAATCTCTGCGGCTACTTTCTTTGCATCGTCAATATTGTTGATCCCGCCATCAGTGCCCGGGATTACCGGGACACCGGCCTGCTGCATCATCTGTTTGCTGCC
This sequence comes from Methanomicrobiales archaeon, assembly GCA_025358115.1. GTDB lineage: Archaea > Halobacteriota > Methanomicrobia > Methanomicrobiales > Methanospirillaceae > Methanoregula. The sequence goes on from JANYKQ010000047.1 coordinate 13,260, forward strand.
GATCTTCGATCCCATGGCTTTGATAGTCTTCCAGCGCGGGCCGACAAAGATCACATTTTCGTCGTGGCAAAGTTTGGCAAACCGGTAATTCTCGGCCAGAAATCCGTATCCCGGATGCACGGCCTCGGCTCCGCTCTTTTTGGCAATGTCGACAATCCTCTCCATGTTCAGGTAACTTTTGGAGGGGTGGGCATCGCCGACATGGAATGCCTCATCGGCATATTTGACATGGAGTGCGTTCTTGTCGGCAGAAGAGTAGATTGCAACTGTCTCGATATCGAGCTCGCGGCATGCACGCATGACCCGGATGGCGATCTCGCCCCGGTTGGCGATCAAAAGTTTTTCAAAAAATTTCATTGCACCACCAGCAGGACATCGCCATTCTGGACGACATCGCCGGTATCGACAAAGATCTCCATGACCTTGCCATCGACCGGGCTGTGAATGGGGTTTTCCATCTTCATGGCTTCAAGGACCATCAGGGTGTCGCCTTTTTTGACCGTTGCCCCACGGCTGACGGACACCTGGAGTACCATCCCCTGCATATTGCTCTTGATACCACCGGCTACTTCACCCCGGGGAACCTTTTGAGGCGCTACACTGGTCACATTCACGCTGCTGCCGCCCACTGAAACAATCCGGACGGAGAATACTTCACCGTCAACCTCTATCTCCATCTGGCTCGGTATATCGGATGCGGGTTTTGTTACGGTATGTTTCTGGGGGATCGCTTCCTGTGTTCGTTCCCCTTTGAGGAACGAGGGGGCAATTGCCGGGTAGAGGATGTACGTGAGGACATCTTCTTCTTTTTTCACGAGTCCTGCTTTCTCTGCCTCGGCTTTCATGGATGCGTACGCAGGTTCGAGCAGGTCCGCAGGACGAACCGTAACGACCGTATCATTGCCAATGATAAGGGTCCGTATCTCTTCACTGACCGGCCCCGGGGACTTGCCATACAGTCCGTGCATATAATCCTTGACTTCTTTGGTCACGTTGCGGTACCGCTCTCCGTTTACCAGCACATTGAGCACTGCCTGGGTGCCGACAATCTGGCTGGTAGGGGTGACCAGTGGCGGGTATCCGAGATCTTTTCTGACACGGGGAATTTCTGCAAGCACTTCTTCCCAACGGTTGAGGGCATCCTGCTCCTGCAACTGGGAGACCGTATTTGAGATCATGCCGCCCGGGAGCTGGTAGATGAGCACATCGCTGTCTATGCGTTCTGATATCGGGTTTACCAGGCCCGCGTATTTCTCCCGTATCTGCATACAGATGTTGCGGACCGCCCGGAGTTTTATCAGGTCAATCCCGGTCTCCCGCGGGGTGCCTATCAGGGATGCGACAATACTTTCTGTCGGCGGCTGGGAAGTTCCCATGGCAAAGGGAGACATTGCCGTATCCAGGATATCAACTCCCGCATCGATAGCTGCCTGGTAACTCATGGGGGCAACCCCGCTTGTTGAATGACTGTGCAGGCATATCGGAATGTCCACGGTCTTTTTGATGCCGGTGATCAGATCCCGTGCTGCACCCGGCATGATGAGGCCTGCCATATCCTTGATGCAGATTGAATCGCAGTCGTGCGTATAGAGTTCCTGGGCCATATCGATGAAAGTCTTAGTGGTGTGAACCGGACTGGTGGTATAGGAAAGAGTGCCCTGCAGGTGCGCCCCGACATTTTTCACCTGGTCCATGGAACGCTGCATATTGCGGATATCGTTCAGGGCATCGAAGATCCGGAAGATATCCACCCCGTTTTTATGGGAGGCTGAAACGAATTTATCCACAACATCATCCGGGTAGTGACGGTACCCTACCAGGTTCTGACCGCGCAGGAGCATCTGGATCGGAGTGTGTTTCAGTTCTCCTTTAAGCGCGCGAAGGCGATCCCAGGGATCATCATTCAGAAACCGGATACAGGTATCGAAAGTAGCGCCACCCCAGGCTTCAACCGAAAAAAAACCGCAGTTGTCAATTTCCCGCGCAAGGGGAAGCATATCCTCGGTCCGGAGCCGTGTTGCGATGAGGGACTGGTGGGCATCCCGGAGGGTGGTATCGGTGATAAGTATCTTTTTGGGAGCGGCAGGGTGCATTGGGTAAACCTCAATAGGCCGGCAGGAATTTATTCAGCCTCTTAAAATTCACCGGTAAAGTATTAAAAATTCACTAACGGGAACGAACGCCAAAAACCCGACAACAATTGCAGCCATAACCGGAATCAGATCATATCGCCGGTGAATGAATTGCGGACAGAAGGAACCCCCGCGATAAAAGCCTCTGACTGCCATCAGTTCCGCAGTATCCTGGGACCGGACCAGTGCATCATTCACCAGGATGAGCCCGGCAGGCACGAGGATTCTCACCCCCCACGGTTGTCCTTTGATAGTCATGGCCATGCGGATGCGATCGAGATCGGCAGCAAGTGAATCTGCCATCTGCATCCCCATCTCGGCAATCATGCCCAGCTCAAAACCTGTCCTGTTTCCCAGCAGCCAGACCCCGAGATGTAAAAATTCTCCCGTCTCCTGCTCGCTATAGAGCCAGACTCCGATAAGGATAATTGCACCCATTCTGATAAGGTAGGAAATACCATCGCCTCCGGACACAATGATGAAGAGTGCCGCAAGTGCGATCAAACCGAGTGTCCCGGCAACGATCCTGATCCGCTTTACTTCCTGCAATCGTGGCGTAAAGACTAGCCACCACACAAACACTCCCATTGCTCCCGGCACACTGAAAAATGCGACCAGGGTGAGGAGGGTTGCCGTGCCGATCCGCATCCTTACGTCCTGCATGTGGCCTCCTGGAGATCCAAGGGAGAAATATTCTTCAGATTTTTTCCGGAAGCCATGAGTCGTTTTATCAGTACCGGGGCATGTGTCCAGTCGTGAAGGGCACCGGGCAGCTCGCCGCGTTCTATCAACATGCCCTGTTGTATCTCCCAGAGGTAATCCACACGGGGAAAAGTGGTCTGCTCGTGGGTGAACAGCACCGTAATTCCGCTTGTCCTTTGGGAGATGAGTCCACAGATCCGTTCTTTTTCCCGGGCGTCCAGAGAACTGAATGGCTCATCGAGCAGGAGAAGATCGTAATTTTTTGCCAGTACGCAGGCAAGATGCAGGCGTTTTAATTCACCGCGGCTCAACATGAGCGGCGCACGATCCTGCTTTTCCATGAGATTCAGTTCGGAAAGTACCGGTACTGGGTCCAGTCCCCAAGACCTGCATTCCTCAGCAACGGTAGAACCGGTCACATGATATTCGGGAAACTGCAGGGAGATCATGCTCGACCTGATGCCCTCCCTCCCAATCGTACCGTGTGAAGGTGACAACAGTCCGGCCAGCATCTGGGCAAGGGTTGATTTTCCGCTTCCGACATTCCCGCTCACCAGATGAATCCCTTCACCAAAAGCGCCCTCAGCCTCCAGTGACCAGTCTCCCCGGAAGGCGCGTGCTCCATTGAGCTGCAGCCTCATATCCTGCACCGCCACGACATTGGATAGAACGGGGTTTGAACAAGGGATGCAAAGACCCGGGCAGGATTTCCGCTGAGTGTAACCTTGCCATCTTCCATGACCAGGAGAAGATCCCCTCGCGAAGCAGTCTCCATCTGCTGGGTGCAGCGAATTACATACGGTACTCCAGATGTTCGTATCAGTTCTTCGATCTGGAGGCAGCGGGTCTCATCGAGATGGGAGTCATATTCATCCAGCACCAGGATCTTCGGGTGCTGGACCAGGGCGGATGCGAGTGCTACAAGGACTTTTTCCCCGCCGGAAAGTTCTTTTATCGTTCGGTCGAGGAGATGCGTGATATTCATCTGACGGGCAATTGTTTTTACGGCACGATCCGTCTCATCGCAGGGAACATGGGAAAAACGAAGGGCAGACGCGATCTCGTCGGACACCCGGGAAAAAAGAATATTTTTATCCGGAAACTCGTTTACCCAGCCAACATCTGTCTCCCTCGGCGTTTTGCCATCGATATGGATCATGCCGTTTTCTGGCACGGCAATACCCGAGCAGAGCCGGAGCAATGTTGTCTTGCCACTCCCGTTTGGGCCAATTACGGAGGTTATCCCGGGCGGTATTGTCAGGGAATCGATCCGGATCATCCGGTAACTGAGCCCGGCCAGTTCAATCATGGAAGTCTCTTTGCAATCAGGTATGCTGCAGACGCCTTCGCCACATCTCCCAGGATGAACGGGAGCATTCCTATTGCCAGAGCAGCAGCGATACCCATCCCGGTCGAATACAGGAGCCAGCTGATCCCGAAGGCATAGATGATCAAGGTTGCAAGTGCCAGTCCAATGACGTGGACACGTTCACCTTTTGCCTCATATGCCAGTCCAACGATAAGTGCAGCCGGTATAAACCCGATCAGGTATCCCCCGGTTGGACCCAGCAGGATCCCGATTCCCGCAATCCCGTTGTGAAAGACCGGCAGTCCCAGCGCGCCCAGCACGATATACAGCGTGACCGGGATCACTGCATACCTGCGCATGACTGCCCCGGCGAGCAGAACAAAAAGTGTCTGGAGTGTCAGCGGCACCGGAAAGAATGGTACCGATACCCAGCTTCCAAGGGTAATAAGCGCGATAAATGCTGCAGAATACGCAATAGTTCTGGATCGGTTCAGGTCCCCAAACATCGTCAACCTGAAAAAATTTAGTGGTTGACGATAAAAAAATACCGCTTTTAATTACTGCTGATAACAGTCTCCCGCTATCACCCGTTCGAGCCTGCCATTCTCTTTTCGTATGATCAGGGCACCGAACGCATCGATATCCACGGCTTCTCCCTCAAATGTATTCTTGAGCGTACGGATCTGCACATGGTTTTCGAGCGTGCATGACAGGCTCTTCCACTCCTGCAATATTGTATCATACTCTCCTTCTTCTAAGAGCAGGTACCGGCTCTCGAACTCCTTTAGGATCCGGGCAAGGAATGCAGCCCGGTCCACTTCATGGCCAACTTCTGCACTGATCGATGTAATGAGCTTCTGGAGTTCGGGCGTGAAATTACTGAGAGGAACATTTACGTTCACACCGATTCCCAGCAGGCAATAATGGACCTTGTCTGCTTCTGCGGCAAGCTCCAGGAGAAGCCCGGCAACCTTTTTGTTGCCAATGAAAATATCATTGGGCCATTTGATCAGGGCACCGAGCTCGAATTCCTTTCGCATTGCCTTGGCTATGGCAATCGACCCTGCCATCGTGATCATAAAAACGTGATCTACCGGAACGGCCGGCTTGAGAATGATGGTGATCCAGATTCCCCCGCCCGGTGAGATCCAGGCCCTTCCCATCCTTCCTACCGCCCCGCTCTGTTCTTCAGCAATGATCACGGTTCCGTCCAGTTTGTCCACATCCCCCTCCTGGCAGAGCTGTTTGCCGATCGCGTTTGTGGAAGGGGTTTTCTCCAGGTAGCGCAGTTTTTTACCAATAAACTGGGTCCGGAGATTTTTGTGAATCTCGTACGGGAGGAGTTTTTCGCTCGCCCGGGTGAGCTGGTACCCCTCTTTCTGTGAGGATGAGATGGTATACCCCATCAGGCGGAGCTCTTTGATCTGCTTCCATACCGCAGACCGGGTGACCCCCAGTTCGTTACTGATCGCCTCTCCGGATATCGGGGCTGCAGCCCGTTCCAGTATCTCAAGTACCCTGAATGCCGAATCCGTCATGCATTTCACCGTCTGGAGCCACTTTGTTCCGAGGGAAGCGGGCAGGGATTCTTGCCACATACCTCTTTTATTATCGCAGACTGGTTTTCCATGAGTGTTGCAAGATCAAAAATGCCGGTGATATCCACCACACCAATTGCACCGATTGCATTCCCTTCATTATCCCGGATGGGAGTGACGGTCACGGGAACATTCTTGTACGCCCCGCTGGAAGGAGTAATTTTTATTGTGCGGTTTGTTGCGATCGCTTCCATGAGGACCGGGCCGTTGTAGTGGCGGTCGATGACCCTGCCGTCTTCAACCCGGATTCCATCTTTTTCAAGCGATTTTGCCGTAACGGGAAGACGGTGAATCAGTTCGTGGACGGCAATTACAATGGGTTCAAGATCGCCGGATTCTGCGCTGCAGGATAACGTGTAGCGGTGCATAAAGACTCCTCTTATAACTCTGGTCATTCTCTATCTAGATGAATATTGTGTATAGGAAAAGGTTCCCGGGAAAAACTTCGCCAAAAGGAACCGATAAAAAACCTGTATTACTAAAAAAATGTCGGTAATCCAGCAGAACAAAATTCGGTTAAAAATTTTCTGGAGGGATATTCATGCACACTGGTGACCACGATTCTTCCCTTTCCCACCTGCTTTTCAATGATAACATCCGAGTCTTCGGCCCTGCCGACACCGCATCCCTCGTGGGATATGAATGAGCCGTCGCATTCTATGCACAGGGGATCATAGTCCTCGATCATGGTTCCCGCATCAGAGGAAGGAATACAGTCAATCCTTCGCGGGTGGCAGTCATGCCGGTAGGTTACCGCGAAGGGAAGCCAGTCGTACCCATCCGGTTTTTCCGTGGCTGCTCCATAAACCAGCAGGTTCCCACCCTTCTCAACGAATTTTTCTATCCGTGGTGATGAGGCCCTGAGGGCCGGCAGGAGGTTGGAATAGAGGGGATTTGCAAAACCCGTCGGGATGATCAGGCAGTTAAACGTCTGGCGGTAGAACGGGGCTGCCAGCATGTGAGGCGTGACGAGTTCACAGGTGATTCCGCAATCTTCTATGAAGCGGTTGAAATGCTGGGCTGTTCCCCAGACAAACCCGGCCCGGCAACTCATCCCTTGATCACTCCCAACGGCGAGAGGCGCGCCACGAGCCGGGAGATTCCTGCCTCGTGCACCACGTTCACCACTTCATCGCTGGATTTGTACACTTCCGGGGCTTCATCAGCGATCGCATTCTCGCTGTGGGCCCGTACGATAATACCCGCTTTTAAGAGATTTGCCGTGATCTCTTTTCCGCTCAGGCTCTTCTTTGCCTGTGTGCGGCTCATGATACGCCCTGCCCCGTGACAGGTACTGCCGAACGTCTTTTCCATGGCAATCTTCGTTCCGCGCAGTACGAAGGATGATGTACCCATACTGCCGGGAATGATGACCGGCTGGCCGATCTTTTTCAGATCCGGGGGAAGTTCATCGCTATCCGGGCCAAAAGCCCGGGTTGCACCTTTGCGGTGCACGCAAACGTTCATGCGCTTTCCGTCGACATTATGCTCTTCGATCTTTGCCACATTGTGCGCCACATCATAGACCAGCGGCATAGAATCGTAGTCTATCCGGAACATCTTTGCAAGGACTTGTCGTACAGTATGGGTGATGAGCTGCCGGTTTGCCCATGCATAATTGGCTGAAGCGGCCATTGCACCAAAATAGTCCTTACCTTCCATGGACGTGATGGGTGCGCAGGCGAGTTGCCGGTCCGGAATGGTGATATGATATTTTTTTGTGGCACTTTCGAGAAGTTTGAGGTGATCGGTGCAAACCTGGTGGCCGAGCCCCCGGGACCCGCAGTGAATCATGCAACAGATCTGGCCCAGCTGCAGCCCAAATGCCCTGGCTGCCTCAGGATCGAAGATCTCACTCACAACCTGCATTTCGAGGAAATGGTTGCCGGATCCCAGGGTCCCTCCCTGCGGGACACCCCGCTGTTTTGCTTTTGCCGACACTGCGTGGCAGTCCGCCTGTTTCATGTACCCGCCATCCTCGCACCGGATGAGATCGCGTTTGACGCCATACCCGGCATCCACCGCCCAGCTTGCCCCTTTGTTCATCATCCGTTCAAGATCCGGAGGAGAAATCCTGAGTGTGCTCTTACCCCCGACCCCGGTGGGTACTGCCCTGAAGAGTTCCTCGATCAGGTCACGACGCCCGGAAATATCTTTCTGTGCAAGTGGTGTGGTGAGCAGCCGGACCCCGCAGTTGATATCAAAGCCAACACCCCCGGGAGATATTACCCCCTCATCGAGTGAGAATGCCGCAACGCCTCCAATGGGAAACCCGTAGCCCCAGTGGATATCCGGCATGGCAAGGGAATGCCGGATGATGCCGGGCAGGGTGGCGACGTTTGCCAGCTGTTCGATTGCGCCGGATTCCAGGCTGCTTCCCAATGATTCCGAGAGGAAAAATTTTCCCGGAACTCTCATACCCGGGACATACCCTACCGGTACTTCCCATTCATTCACCCCGGTCTGTCGCACACCTTCAATCATCGGTCTTCCTCATCCTTTTGAATTATTGATGTAATGATCAAACCTATGATCTTTGTATGGTCTAATCCCATTTTTTTAGACCCTCCTTATACATCAAATAAGATATCCAGCATATATCCGTTCGCATTCTTCCGGATTACGAGCCCGGAATAGGAGATCCCTTTCACTTCTGTTCCTGAAGAATGCCGGACCGGATCAAATGATTCTCCATAAAGAATCGCGGTCAGGTGCAGGTCTTTGATCGTGATCTCAGTCCGCGAAAAGACCAGGCCCTCAACTTCTGCGATAAAAAGCACTTCAGAGAGGAAGTCGCAGATGAGGGTTTCAATATTGTCGGCCTTAAGCTGGATCTCTTTTATCGTCCCCTCTTTGCGGTCGTTTCCATATACAACCTGCATCAGCGCAAGGAATGCATCGGTAAAAAGTGCTTCGAGTGTCGGAGCATGGGCACGGATTTTTACATCAGCCGTGTGGGAGATCTCTTCAAAACTCATCAGCGGTCGTGCCTGATCAGATCGTTATCGTCAAAGAACGGGATCATCTCCATGTGGATACTGTGCAGGAATCTGGCCTGGTGAATGGAGACATAGATGGTATGGTCGCCGGCTTTAAGGAGAAGGTCGGATTTTTTCGGAGGCTTTACCTGTACGGGAAGAAGTATGGGCCCTCCGCAGGAGGTGCTGATACGAAAATCACAGTTCCGCTTGTTGATAAAATCAATTACTTCAGGAAGAACAATGACCTCGCTTAAACCAGCACGGTCATAGGAATCAGAATGCATGATGCTGTTATAGTTGGAAGGCTGGGATAAAAACGGTTATGGATCAGGGTAAATCAGCAGACGCCGACGATCCGAATCACTACATCGAAGTATTTTTCCTTGAGTTCGTAACTGTTCACTCCATCAGCATTTCGTGTGGCATGGAGTATACCTATCCGGGAAGAAATGATACCAACCATGGATGCAATGGCGTGAAATGTTACGACAAACTGCTTTTGCAGTTCTGCCACAATTTCTGCAATGGTTATTGATTTTGTCTTTACAAAGAGCCTGAGTACTTCGCGCCGGATTCCTGTCCTGTCCCGGGAGAGGTAGGATTGCAGGCGTCCTTCAATGACTCTCTTGATCTCTGAAGGAGATCTCATACTTTTAGTGTCAAAGGTCTAGGTATATATAATTATTGATTTGATGCGTTTTAAAATCCCAGAACGGAAATCCAACGATTTTTAAAAGGAACAATTTTTTTCTGCGAAACTGGTTTTTTGGTGTTATTTTCTGTAGCTTCCTTTGTAAGGTTTCCGGGGCAGGAAAAAATTAATAATAATTTCTCCCTTCACAGCAGCATTATCCGCACTCATAATTTCGCTTCGTGAGTTTTTTTACACAACTGTTTTTGGTTTTAGTATTTTTTTATGAATTTTTCTCATGCACTTTCTCTCAACTGCCGCAATGATTAGTCTCGAAATAACGGCGCTCTGATAACTATTTAATCATACATTAACAGATGAATATGACATGGGATTAATTAACTATAATATAGAGCGATATTCACCAAAACAGCTGGTGTTCATCCCTCTCGTTCTTTTGGCAATTTCCCTTATAATACTCAGCTTCAATATGGTGAACATCGGAATGCCAATGACACCCGGTATGGAGTTTGTTGGCGGATATTCATATTCTGTTATGACTTCCCAGACTGATGACCAGATACGATCTGTCTTTTCCGATTATCCGCTGGTGAGTATTAAGGAAGGTATCAAAGGTAAGCTGTTGCAGTTTGGCCCGATGGATCAGGCAAAGCTGGATTCCCTCCAGATCACTGTGGAAAAAAACTTTCCGGAACACGAATCCATGGCCTCCATTGATCCAACCTTCGGAAAGAGCAATCAATCAATGGCAGTTCTCGCCCTCATCCTCTCATTTATCGGGATGTCCATTGTGGTTTTCATTTCCTTCAGGACCTTTATTCCTTCATGCGCTGTGGTCCTTTCAGCATTTGCTGATATGGCCATGACCGCTGCGGCAATGAGTGTTCTTGGTCTTACGCTTACCCTTGGAACAACCGCTGCGCTCCTGATGCTTATCGGGTACTCCGTTGACAGTGACATCCTGCTGACAACCCGGGTACTCAAACGGCAGGGAAAGCTTAATGAGAAACTTGAGGGCGCCTTCAGGACCGGAATTATCATGACTTCAACAACATTTGCTGCAGCGGTGGCCATGTTTGTTGTCTCGTGGTTGGGGGGTGTCGAGATTCTGTGGGAGATCTCCGCTGTGCTTCTCATCGGTCTCGTGGCTGATGTACTGAATACCTGGCTTACCAATGTCGGTATCTTGAAGTGGTACGTCCTGAAAGGAGGCAGCAAATGAATCTGAAAGAACTTAAGGACCTTGTCAAGGACTGGCGGGTAGCGATCCTCCTTATACTTGTCGTCCTGTCGGTCGTAGCTATATATCCCCATTTCGATGACAAGGGGAACTTTACAACAAACCTCCAGTATGGGCTGGATCTCCAGAACGGAGCCTGGTTGCAGATGGAACTTCAGGCTGAGGTTGTTGGTTTTACTACGGATCAGCCCATTGATCAGTTTGTATCCAATCTCTCGAAAAAGATGGATACCGAAGTTCATGTTATTGATCCAACAAATCCGACCCATCTGGAAATAAGAAAATATTATTCAAAGGCCGATCTTGAACCGATCTTTGCAAGTGAAGGTGGCAAGATCGTTTCATACCATCAGGGAGTTTCAAAAGAAACTGCTGAACTTGTGAAAAAGATCCTTGAAAACAAGCTCAACTCCCTTGGTACAAAGGATACAAAGATCAATATCCTGACCGATATGAGCAATACCGCACAGTATGTCAGGGTTGAAATGGCCGGTGTGGATATGAACCAGGCCAAGAGCCTTGTCGGGAAACAGGGAAAATTCGAGATCCGGATCCAGACTATTGGAAATGAGACCGGACATGTCCTCTATGGTGACGCAATCACCAGCGTCGGCAATCCTGAAAAAGACATTCAGCGGGGGGGTGGCTGGGGAGTTCCCTTTACCCTGAGTGAAGAGGGTGCAATCGCGCTCCAGCAGGCTGCAATAAAATACGGTCTTACCACAAATCCCGAGGCACACAACCTCATCATGATCCTTGATAACAAGACGGTTTTTGATGCCCCCATGGTTGCAGATGCTGCAGGAAAACTGCAGACCAATCCCAACCGCCAGTGGTCCGCAAGCACCGGGTCAGGAGCGAACGGTGAAAATGCGGCCCAGACCCTTAATATTCACCTGCGGGCCGGAGCCTTACCGGTAGAAACAAAAATAGTCGGAAGCGGTTCGGTTCCCGCAGAGCAGGGTGCCAAGAACAAGATGGTTTCGGTTATCGCAGGTATTCTTGCACTTATTACGGTAGGTTTTGTCATCTATTTCCGGTACCGTGAACCAAGTATCGTCCTTCCGATGGTTCTGATCAATGCTTCGGAGATTCTCATCCTCCTTGGTTTCATCAGTGCAATCCGGTTCCAGATTGATCTGCCGACAATTGCCGGTCTTATTGCCGTGCTTGGCACAGGAATCGACCAGATGGTCGTCATCACCGATGAGATCCTGCACGAGGGCCGCGTTCCGTCTCCCACCCTGTATCTCAAGAGACTCAGCCGTGCCCTGATGATCATTGTGATTGCGGCGGCGACAGTAGTGATCGCCATGGTTCCGCTGATGCTGATGCCCCTCACCACGTTGCAGGGCTTTGCGCTCATTACCATCCTTGGTGTTCTCGTCGGTGTTATCATCACCCGCCCGGCATATGGCAAGATCATCATGCAGATCCTCTCCAAGTAACAATACCATAGATTTATCTTTTTTTTAATCGACTACTCTTCCGGGTATGTTTAATGAGCAAACCAGTGTTGTTTGATTTTTTTGCTACGTGGTGTGGTCCCTGCAAAATGCAGTCGCCCATTCTTGAAGAACTTGCAAAAACGATGGGTGATACGGTTGAGATTAAGAAAGTGGATGTCGACCAGCATATGGATCTTGCAGAAAAATATGGGATCCGTGTTGTTCCAACCCTTATTATTGAAAAAGACGGGAAGGTTGTTCAGTCCATGGAAGGTGTGACGGATCTGTCAACCCTGGAAAAACTCCTAAAACCTCTGGTGGAATAACGTGAAGATCGGGATTGTCGGGGGTACTGGTGATATTGGGGAGGGAATGGCAATGCGCCTTTCTCCGTTATTTGATATCATCATTGGATCCCGTGAGAAAGAGAAGGCAGAGGCTGTCTGCAAGTGCACGCTTGAACTTTGCGATGTCCGCGGGGAAAAGCCCTGCACGGTTGTTGGCACATCGAACCAGGATGCGGTAACCTGTGCAGATATCATTATCCTTGCTATCCCATTCAAACATCTTGTAAGTACACTTGAGACCCTGGACTGTTTTGAGGACAAGATTGTGATAAGTCCTGTCAATCCCATGGAGAAACGCAATTTCTTTGAATTCGTTCCCCCGTCTGAAGGTTCAGCAGCTCTTCTGGTGCAGAAACTGCTCCCGAAAAGTACTCGTGTCTGCTCTGCCTTTAACACCATTGCAGCGAATAAGTGGCGAGCGCTTGACGAAGAACTCGCGTATTCTGTTCCCGTCTGTGGGGATGATGCCGATGCAAAACGCCAGGTAATGGATATTGTCAACAAAGTGTCGAAACTCCAGGCATTCGATGGCGGTCCCCTCGCCGTTTCCTGTATGGTGGAGTCACTCACTCCTCTGCTTCTCAATATAGCCCGGTACAACAAGATGCGAGATGTCGGTATCCAGTTCCGTTAAGGTGCGGTGTATCGTCCGGTCCCTTGCCGGCCATTATGGCGGAATTGCCTGGTGGCCGGGCGACACCGATGAAGTGATGATCGGCTCGATTCTCACCCAGCAGACCCGGTGGGAGAATGTTGAGAGGGCGCTTCTCGAGCTGGAGAGGAGAGGACTGAAATCGATGCATTCGCTGCATACTGCAGAAAAGCAGGATATTGAGGACGCCATCCGGTGCACGGGTTTTTACCGGATCAAGGCACAGCGCCTGCAGTCCCTTGCGGTCCATGTGATGGATGCTTATGGCAGTGTTGATGAGATGCGACAGCACCCGACAGTAACACTCCGCGAAGGCCTGCTGGGCGTGAAAGGTATTGGCGAGGAGACTGCTGACAGCATCCTCTGTTTTGGGTTCCAGCGGACCAGTTTTGTGATCGATGCATACACGGAAAAGATCATGCAATGCACGGGTGTTATGGAAAAACGGCAGGAATTAAAACCCCTGTTTGAGACGGTGCTTGCTCCTGACCCCAAGGTGTACCGGCAGACGCATGCCCATATCGTGGAATATGCAAAGGGATTTTGCGGAAAGAAGAGGTGCAGTGAATGTATTCTGGTGAATTTGAACGGATAGGTAAACGGCTCTTTGCCGAACACCTGGTTGGCGGTAATTTTGGCAACATGAGCATGAGATCGGGAAATGGTTTCTTCATCAAGCGCACGGGCACCTGTCTCGATATTGCCACGGAGCCGGTGTTTGTCCCCATGACCGGTGATGCACCGAAAGAAGCGTCAAGCGAGTACCGGGTGCATCGCGCGGTCTATACCCTGACAAATCATACCGCGATCGTTCACGCCCATCCCCCGTATGCGATTGCTGCATCGCTTGTGATGCATGAGATTGTCCCGGAAGACAGCGAAGGTGAGATGTTCTGCCCGCTCATCCCTGTTGTCACCGGTGCTCCCGGGACGCAGGAAGTTGCAGATAATGTTGCACGTGTTCTTTCCGCATCGAAAATGGTGATTGCCCGGGGACATGGTACGTTTGCTGCCGGTGCAACACTCGATGAAGCGTATATCTATACTTCTCTTGTTGAGCATTCCTGCCGGATAATTGCGCTGAAGAAACATTTTCTTTAATTTTTTTACAAATTTCCGGCCGGAAATGTTTTGGGAATAAAAAAAAACAGGGAATTCATGCAATCTATACTTATTTGACGTGAGGCGACCAATAATTCAGAACAATGGCAGTCGAGCCCGAGTTCCGGTACAAACAATGTCTCATCATCAGAAATGATGTCAAGATGAGCTGCGGCAAACGGTGCGCCCAGGCTGCGCACGCATCCATCGGTGCCTATAACAATGCAGACAAGGCGCTCTCAAAAGCATGGATCTCCGAAGGGCAGAAGAAGGTTGTGCTCAAAGCCAATGACGAAAGAACCCTGCATGAGCTCCGGGTGATTGCGGAACGGTCCGGTATCTCGCACTCCCTGATCCAGGACGCCGGTATGACCGAGATCCCGCCCGGCACCATCACGGCGCTTGGGCTTGGGCCGGCCCGGAGTGAAGACCTCGACAAGATTACGGGAAATCTCACCCTCTTATGAAGCAGAGCACCTATCCTCTCGAACGTGAGCTTGGTATGCGCTATTACGCGAGCGATGCCGAAGGAATCTTTGGCAAGCTACGGTCATCCCCGGAGGATTTTCTTGTTGAAGAGCTTCCGCTTCCCGAAAAAGGCGGCACTGCTGGTCCGTATTGCATCTGCCTGCTTGAAAAAAAGAACTGGGAACTCCAGCATGCGATAAAGGAGATTGCAAAACGGCTTGGTATCAGCCACCGCCGCATTGGCTGGGCAGGGACAAAAGACCGGAATGCGATCACAAAGCAGTGGATCTCGATCTTCAACGTGACTGCTGAACAGGTTGCCGCCATCCATCTCAAGGATATCACCTTAGAGCCGGTCCGGCAGTCCAACGAGGCACTGGCGCTGGGCCAGCTGCTGGGAAACCGGTTTGACCTGGTTATCCGCGATACCCGGTCTGCAAATCTTCCGGAGCATGTGCAGGCCCTCAACGTGACTGCATCTGAGGGCGTCCCCAACTATTTCGGGCTCCAGCGGTTCGGTGCGATCCGGCCGGTCACCCACCGGGTAGGTGAATGGATCTTACGGGGAGATTTTGAACAGGCCGTAGTTACGTACGTGGGGCAGGAATTCCCCGGGGAGATGGATCCGGTAAAATCCATACGCTCAGACTTTCTGGAAAACCGGGATCCGGAACCGGCGCTGCGCAACCTCCCGGTGTACATGGCCTTCGAGCGGGCCATGCTCCACCATCTCTACACGCACCCGGGAGATTATCGCGGGGCCCTCCTGGAACTGCCGCCAAAACTGCTCTCCCTGTTTGTCTCTGCCTTCCAGTCGTACCTGTTCAATTGTGCCCTCAGCCAGCGGCTCGATGACGGGGGAACCCTCAATGACCCGGTTCCCGGTGACCGGTTGATCTTTGCCAACGGGCGCACGGATACTGCCACGACTGCAAATGTCAACACGGTTGCGATCCACATCAGGCGTGATCGCTGTACTATTGCACTCTTCATGCCCGGTAAGACAAAGACGGTGGCAACCACCCTGGGAGAAGAGATTATGGAGTCGCTCCTTCGTGAGCACCGGATTACTGCTGAAGATTTCGAACGGGCGGCAGCATTTGTCAGCACAAAATTTGAGGGTGCATGGCGCCCGATCACGTTAAAAACGGCCATCGAATCGACGATAGAAAATACCGATGTGCGCCTGAAGTTTACCCTGCCACCCGGTCATTATGCAACAACGGTCTGCCGGGAATTTATGAAAGCTGATCCATTGCAGATGATATAACAAAACCATTTTTCCGTTCTGTTAAAATCTTTTTTTGTTCAATCTTTAACGTAAGCATGAGTGTGAACCCTTCTCTCATTCCCCGGTGGAGACTGTTCAGGGAGCGTATCCCCTTGACCCTCCGTTTTTTTCAACAATCATCTTCTGGTTATTGGAATTGAGGGGATACCCGTTACACAAATATTTTGATGGTTTCTGGACTGACCTGGTGAGTTAATCCCTATTTCTAAAGGAAAAAAGTGAAAAATTTATCTCCGCGATTTGGCCATCTTCTTAGCCCCGGTAATCGCGTCGTTTAAATTGCCCATCTCATCAATAATGTTCAATTTTATCGCATCGGCGCCCCGGATGACCCTGCCATCCTGGATATCGGACCGGGAAATCATACGATGGGATGTGACATCGGAAATGAATGTCTCAAAACTATCATCCACGATCTTCTGGGCATACATCTGTTCATCACTGCTGAGCGGACGAGCTGTTGAGCCCATATCCTTCTTAGCCCCGGACTTGACTACGCTCAGATTATATCCCTCGTTTTCCATCCAGCGACTGATATCAGAAAATTTCCAGATGACCCCGACACCGGAAGTAAATGTATCGGGGTCTGCATAGATCCTGTCTGCATGGGCACTCACGTAATAGGCAGCTGATGTTGCCATGTCACCCATGGAAACAACAACCGGCTTTTTTGTTTTTGCATATTCAAGATCCCCGATAATCTCCTGCGCTGCAGCAGGAGTACCTCCGGGACTGTTTACCCTGAGCACAATCGCTTCTACCATCGGATCATCGGCAGCTTCGCGTAACTCTTTTCCCACAACTTCACTGCCGATATTTTCCCCATCGGACACTTCTCCGGTCATCATGGTGCCTTCCATACGCACAACCGTAACGCCCATCTGATCCGCATGGGTGAAGTAGAATACGGCAACCATGCTGGCGATAACTACGATAAGCCCGAAGATGATAAGAAAAAACCATTTCAGTCCCGCATGGGACGGGGGTTTTGCAGATCCCGAAGGAACTATGGTATAGGTACCGTCCATTGATTACTCCTTTGTGTAGAGGACATCAAACTCGGAGACGAGGTTGCTGCCGCACATATAATATTTTTTTAAGTTGAGCCGGATCATCTCGTCTTCATTATTGATATGCATTCCGCCAACCAGTGAAGGGGTATCGGCTCCCCCGACAATGAACGGCAGGTGTATCAGACGAATTTCGTCGACCAGGCGATCATGGAGCATATGCCAGTTGAGCGTGGGTCCGCCTTCGATCATCAGCTTGTTGATGCCAAATTTTTCCTTGAGTATCTTTAAGAGCATCGGGAGTTCGACATGGGTTTTGCCGGCAACAATTACATGCGCTCCTTTCTTTTTTATTGCATCAACGCGGTCCTTTGGTGCTGCTTCACAGACGGCAATTGCCGTGGGCGCATCAGCTCCCAGCACATTGGCATCAAGAGGGATATCAGCCATACTGCACGGGATCACCCGCAGGGGGCTCTTGCCCTGTACATAGCGTACCGTGAGAAAAGAATTATCGATACGGATCGTATTAGCTCCAACCATGATCGCATCATATTCTGCCCGGGTAGTGTGGAGCAGCAGCTCGGTCTCATGGGACATATATTTCATGAGAATTTTGCTGGATGCGCCCTTTTTTAAGGTCAGTTTACCGTCTGCGGTGATCTCCGACATCATCAGTACATGCGGGCGATCTGTTGGTGAGGTCATTTTTAACTTCAGCTCTCCGGGTACATTGTGCGGTGGATATAAATAAAGTGATGACAACGGCTATCCCGGGACACCGACGACATAGTGCAATTATTAAACATTTAGTTCCTATGATTTGAGCTATGAATATTACTGCACTCCGACCACGGTTTACCAAGTACCTTGAACCGGTCGCAGAGGTCTTTGTCAGGATTGGCATAACGCCAAACCAGATCTCTTTGCTGGCGCTTCTTGCCGGTGTTGTATGTGCGGTTCTGTTTTTTCAGCGACAGTTCGTGTCTGGGGCTTTTATGCTCCTGCTCTCTGCGGTCTTTGACCTTGTTGATGGGAGTGTTGCGAGAAAGACCAATGCCCATACGGATTTTGGGGCGGTATTTGACTGGATTGTGGACAAGTATGTCGATGCCCTCGTACTGCTTGGTGTGGGGTTGAGTGGTATTGCAATTGTCAGCCAGTATTTTGCCGTCCCGCCTTTAGCGGATTTTGCCGTTGTAACATTTGCAATAATCGGCTCCCTTATGAACACGTTTATCAAACCGGTAGTGTACGCAGAGATCGGATATCACGAAAAAGTTGAGGGAAAAATTGACGATCCACTTGAAGGAGTGGGTTTTTTTGGCCGGCCTGAAACGATCCTCGTTTTGATCCTTGGTGGAGTATCAGGTTTTATCTGGGTGTCTGTGATCCTCATTGCGGTATGTACAAACCTTTCTGCAATCCAGCGGATCATCTACCTTTATAAGACACTTTCATGATTTTCCATGCCTGATATGAGATCGATTTCTGACTCCTTCAGACGTGTTTCATTAACCGTTAATGAACGCAGAGATCGGCATTATAAACAGAGGATGGATTGACACCCGGCCTGATAGAGAAGCGGGTTTTTTCGTTGGGATAAAAAACATCATCCTTTATTCCTGCTCCCCGCAGAGCACCCGTTTTTATATGACCCTCTGGTTTTCTTGTTGTGCCATGTACAATTCTTTCCCTAATCCGAAGGATCATCTGTCTTTAAAAATGCATTTTTAACTTCACCGTAATAGAGCTGATAGAGGTCATCGGCAAAAATTCCGAGCCTGGGTATGATTGTAAAGAGTCCGTACGCGATAACAACCAGGCAGACCAGGGCCAGCAATTCTGCGATCACATTATGCGCCCAGAAAAAACTCTCGTACCCCAGTTCACCGTTACTGGCAATCTCCGGGTAATAGGGAAACATCTGGCTGGTGTAGGCGATGATGACAAAAGCATTTCTTAAAAGATTTAAGAAATAGATTGTCGGGGCAACGATAAGGAATGCATAACATTTCTGTTTCAGGGTAGTCGGGACTGCCGCTGCCACACCCAGCATGATCGCAATACTCTGGATGCCTGTGCACCCGAGGATGATCTCTACCCTGAAACTGTTCCGGGCAATGATATTCCAGTCCGTGTTGGTGACATTGAACTGGAGCAGGTCGAGTATCCAGATCACCTGTCCCACCACAACTGCTATCAGCCAGTCCCCGAAGGCTGGAACGTACTCAAACGGTGCATAGATGATGAACGCAACAGCTGCAGCCCGTGAAAGGTGCATTACCCTGTTATCCTCTGCAAGAAGATATTTGGCAGTGATAACGAGGAATGGCACGGAAAGTGCAGCAATTACCGGATACATGAAGTTATTTTCCGCAAAAAATTCCGGTAACTGGGTAAACAGGGCAAGAACAATAAATGTCCAGCCTGTGATGGCGGTATATTTCCGGTGTCGACCGGGCAGGAGGAACAGAAGAAATCCAATACAGGAGATCAGCACCAGATACTCGATCATTATACATTTATTCACTCCTTACCAAAAAAAGGATTCTGAAGATACACTATTTTTTTAAAAAAAAACCTCGCAAGTTCAATACAATTGTACCTGTATGCAGTGAGATTATTCCTGGGTTTTAATCCAATGAAATCCGGTGTTCCTGACACGAGGTTTAATCTTCTTTGCTCACGCATGGAATACCGATGTTCTGTCCTGAATGTAAGACAATGATGATATCTTCTGGTGGTCAACTCAAGTGCCGGAAATGTGGTTATATTCGCAAAATTGAAGCTGCTGACCAGATGAAGACCCAGAAGATGCGCACGGAGAATGAGATTACGATTGTGGACGATGAAGACACTAAAATCAAAACCATGCCCACGATCCAGATAAAATGTCCGAAATGCGAGCACAATCTGGCCTTCTGGTGGCTCCGTCAGTTACGCGCTGCGGATGAAAGCGAGGTGCGTTTCTTCCGTTGCACGGAATGTGGTCACACCTGGAGACAGTACGATTAGGTAATAACCATATCCATAAAATCATTTTTAAAAAAAATCTCTTTTAACCTTTGTCCGATTCATTTTTCATGCGTTCATCTCATTCAACCTCACTGTTTTGGTTTTTTCGTAACCATCTGACGAAACGGAAAAATTTCTGTCTTTTTCCCCTATTCAGGATTCAGGACGATTTTGATAGAAATCTCCAATGGTAAAAAAATGAAAAATGGTTTTTTAGAAAACTGATTTGAGAAACCCTGCCAGGACCAAAACCAGTTCAGGTTTTTATCGTTGCAGGATTGGAGTTCATAATAACTTCTGGAAGTAATTAAATGGCGGCCATAAATGTATGGGGTAAAATACGTTTTTTTCAAAGAATGATACACGGTGAATTTACCGCGCGCATATGCCGCTGAAAAATACTTGGGAATCTGCCCCGGATTTGAAAATTTCAGGCAGTATGCCGCATTTATCGCAAACAGAGTCTGATCTCTGCCAATACCTTCTGAAAACCTCCCGTTTCCTGAACGGAAAATGGTAACCTTTTATTGCGGACACTCATTATTAATAATGTAGAATCGGGTTTTTTTATGGCTGAAGATTTTAACGTGAAATTCACCGACAAACAGTACCTGCCGGATCCTTCAGTGAAAAAGAACAGTTGGATCGGAGATTACCAGAAAGCGTATGATACTTTCTTAAAGGATCCTGATGGCTTCTGGGACAAGATCGCATCAGAACTCCACTGGTTCTCGCCCTATACCAAGGTTAAGGAGTGGAATTTTCCTCATGCCCGGTGGTTTCTTGACGGGAAGACCAACATAACCTATAACTGTCTCGATCGCCAGATGCAGAATGCCCGGCGCAACAAGGTTGCCCTCATCTGGAAAGGTGAGGACGAGAGCGAGAGAATCTACACGTACCGGCAGCTCTATCGTGAAGTGATGCGTTTTTCCAACGGCCTGAAGAAACTGGGCGTGATAAAAGGTGATCGCGTCTGCATCTATATGCCGATGGTACCCGAGCAGATCATATCGATACTTGCCTGTGCACGGATCGGTGCTGTCCATAGTGTTGTCTTTGGCGGTTTTGGGGCTGCCGCACTCAACAGCAGGATAGTCGGTGCAGAAGCCAAAGTCGTTATCACTGCCGATGTCACGTTCCGGCGCGGGAAGTCGATTCCTCTCAAGCATGTCATTGAAGAAGCGATCATCAATGCACCCAGTGTTGAACATGTCATAGTTCTCAGAAGAGAACTTCACCAGCCTGTCGAGATCCACCATGAAATGGAAGTGGACTTCTATGACCTGATCAGGGATGTCAGCCAGGAATGTGAACCTGAAGTGATGGATGCAGAAGACCCGCTCTTCATCCTGTATACCAGTGGATCCACCGGTGCACCAAAAGGGATTGTTCATACCTGCGGGGGGTACATGGTGGGTGCTTATTATACAACAAAAAACGTCTTTGACATCAAGGATAATGATGTCTACTGGTGCACTGCGGATCCCGGATGGATTACCGGTCACTCTTATGTGGTGTACGGTCCGCTGTTAAACGGGGCAACCATTCTTATTACTGAAGGAACGCCGGATTACCCGGATGCCGGAGCCTACTGGCGGATCGTTGAGGATTTCGGTGTAACCATTCTGTACACTGCGCCAACAGCAATCCGGATGTTTATGAAGCTGGGCGAGGAATGGCCCAATAAGAGTAACTTAAACACCCTGCGCATTCTGGGGTCTGTCGGAGAACCGCTCAATCCTGAAGCTTTCGAATGGTATTACCGTGTTATCGGAAAAAACCGGTGCCCGGTTGTTGATACCTGGTGGCAGACTGAGACGGGTATGCATATGATCACCACGATGATCGGCGAACCCATGTACCCGGGTTTTGCCGGAAAGCCCATTCCCGGGGTAGTTGCTGATGTTGTTGACCGGGAAGGAAAATCAGTTCCCCCGGGCACAGGGGGTTTCCTTGTGTTGAAAGAACCCTGGCCATCCATGTTCCGTGCAGTATTCCATGATCCGGAGCGGTACCAGAAGTACTGGAACACGATTCCGGGCTGTTATGCTGTCGGAGATCTTGCGGTAAAAAACAAAGATGGTTACATTATGGTAATCGGGAGATCGGACGACCTGATCGTTGTTGCCGGGCATAATATCGGAACTGCTGAAGTCGAGAGCGCGCTTGTGTCGCACAAGGCAGTAGCAGAAGCCGCTGTCATTGGCAAGCCCGATCAGGTGAAAGGCAATGTGATCAAGGCTTTTGTGATCCTGCGTATCGGTCATGAGCCATCCGATCGTCTGAAAAATGAGCTCCTGTATCATGTCCGTATCACGCTGGGGCCCATTGCCATGCCATCAGATATTGAGTTCGTTACTACTCTCCCGAAGACCCGGAGCGGAAAGATCATGCGGCGGGTATTAAAAGCAAAGGAGATGGGCATGGACCCGGGCGATATTTCAACTCTGGAAGACTGATTTGGCCAATATCATACCCAACTTTTTAAATACTGTTTTATATCATTTATAAATATGAAGGTCAGACCAGAAGATTCCCTTAAGATCGAAAATATAGTTGCCTCCGCCAAGGTAACCGATTATCTGGATCTACCCGATATTGCATCAAAGATCCCGGGCGCTGAGTATAACAAAAAGCGTTTTCCCGGCGTTGTACTCCGGATGCAGGATCCCAAGATCGCAGCACTCGTTTTTGGGTCGGGAAAAGTAGTACTAACCGGTGCAAAGAGTGTGGACAGCCTGAGTAAAGGTCTCAATATTCTTGGCGGCCTCCTGCGCGATCTGGGAATTGATATCCCCACAAAACTGGATTATAAGATCCAGAATATTGTCACATCTGCAGATCTTGCTACGCCAATTAATTTGAACAAGATCGCTGTCGGTTTTAACCTTGACCGGATTGAATACGAACCAGAGCAGTTCCCCGGTCTTGTGTACCGTCTTGAGGTTCCCAAAGTTGTTGTACTGTTGTTTGGATCCGGAAAGTTGATTATCACCGGGGGCAAGGAACCCGGGGATGCAACGAAAGCAGTAATCAAAATTGTTTCAGACCTCAAAAGTATCGGTCTGATCTGATGTTTTTTGATCAATAATTTCCTCATTCTGATAATTTTCCAATCTCATAATTTCATATGATTTTGGATAAATCTGTCATAATATATAAAATCCTCTCCCCATTGCATCGCAATACGAGGGCATATATATCAACAATTAGATAATTTCTAGTGGTAATCTTTAGTAAAATAGTGTGGATGTGATGCATGAGAACAGAGAATGTAATGTATTTCACGGAAAAGGAAGAGGAGTTTGCAAATCTCCTCATTGAGATTGGAACCAAGAGGAATGTGGCAAAGGTACTCGTATTTCTTGCAAATACCCCCGAAGCAACGTCACGGGCAATTGAGCGCGGCACCGATCTCCGCCAGCCTGAAGTCAGTATCGCAATGCGTTACCTGCTCGAACAGGACTGGATCTCCAGCCGCGAGAGCAAGGCCGAGAGTAAAGGCCGCCCGGTAAAGATCTACGAGCTGGCAAAACCCATCCATCAGATTATGGACAGCATTGAGAAAGAGAAGAAGAAAGAGGCGAACAACCAGCTCGCCCTTGTTCATAAATTACGGGATTATCTCAACTAAGGAATAATCCTGCATATTTTTTCGCCACCTACAATGACGGTGGTTTTTTGGGTAAACCCGCAGAATAACCCGCTCTCAACTACGCCGGGAATCAGTCCTATCGATGCTTCGAGTTTGTCGGGTTCGGTAATTGTTGTGAATTTTGCATCAAGGATAAAATTCATATTATCGGTTATCACCGGGCCGTCTTTCTTTACACCCTCCCGCAGCACCGGGACACATCCCATTGCCCTGAGCTGATCCATGACGGGCCGGATGGCAAACGGGATGATCTCTACCGGTACCTGGGCGTCAAGGCGGGGAACCATCTTCTGTTCATCAACAACCACGATGAACTGCCGGGCTGCTGCAGCCACGCATTTCTCCCGGGTGTGTGCAGCACCCCGGCCTTTGATCAGCCGCAGTTGTGGATCGACTTCGTCAGCCCCATCTATTGCGAGATCTATGACCGGATAGTCATCGAGGGTTGTTAACGGGATTCCATATTCACGTGCCCGGATGGCAGTCTGGAATGATGTGGGGATTCCGGAAATTTTAAGCCCTTCATGCATTCTCTGTGACAGCCGTTCCATGGTATACATGACCGTTGACCCGGTGCCGAGGCCGATTATCATACCGTCTTTTACCATCTCTGCTGCTTTGTAACCGGCTGCACGTTTGGCTGCCGCGGGATCGCGTGTCACTGAGTCCATTAAAGTGATACATATCGGTACGGGGATTATTAAAACTGGTGATATGAGGGTGAAATGGCTGCAGATGGATTGTTTCATGCCGGGTCAGGTATTTTCTAAAAAAATTCTTTTGAATTTTCTTTCTGTATCCTGATGGAAACTGATGCCCCTATACCCACAAATATGATGAATCCCGCCGCCTCTATTGGGTGCCTCCATCGCGCTTTTGGTTGGTTTACGGTAATGGGGATTATCTGAATAATGGTTACGTTGTATCAGGTTGTTCTGGTTAATCACCCTGCCCGGCAAGGCCCCGCCGAAGCGGCCGGGCGACCCCGGAATGGGGTGGGTTGCATCCCAATAGGGATAAAAGATGTCTATCTCAATGAAATTTCTAAAATGTAGCCTCATTGATGCTTATTTAATGAAAAATAGGGTTGAAATCTCTTAAAAAAATTAGTTCTTAAACACTTTTTTTGTATCTTCTACCGCTGCATAGGACGTGCAGTCCAGCGTGATTGGCGTGATCGAAACATTTCCCTTCCGGATTGCATGCACATCGGTACCTTCTTCAGCATCATCGTAGAGCGGACCATTGATCCAGAAATACGGGCGACCCCGGGGATCGAGTCGCTTTTCCACACCGGTATGGAACAGCTTGGGGCCAAGCCGGGTGATCTCGTAACCGCCTTTTACTACGGAGGGGATGTTCACATTGATCACATCGGTGTGTTCGGAGAACCCGTGCTCAAGTACCCGGGAGACCACATCGCGCACCACTATCTTGGCTGCATCGAAACTTTTCCCGATCTGGCGGGGGTCATCGAACTTATCCCCCTGGTCCTCCACCTGGAGGGAGAAGGCAATACCCTTCGTGCCCTGGTTGGAGCCTTCCAGTGCCGCTCCCACCGTGCCTGAGGTCATGATGGATTCTGTCGAGAGATTCTCTCCGATATTAATCCCGCTGACAATCATTGTGGGCCTGAGTTTGAGGGCATACAGACCGATGATTACGGCATCGGTTGGTTTGCCGGCAACCGACCAGGCAGGGAGCCCGTTGATGGTGATCTGGCTTGCCCGCAGGGGTTCGAAGATCGAGATCGACCTGCCAACAGCGCTCTGCTGGGTTGCCGGGGCTACAACGGTTACATCGGCAATGGGGGTGAGCGCTTCATATGCCGCCCAGAGCCCGACTGAACTTACGCCATCATCATTGGTGAGCAGGATCGAAGGTCTCATATTCATGAAGTCTATTGATGCCGCCCCACAAATAGTTCACCGATCGGATAGGGTAATTTTCTTAAAGCGCATACAGGAAAAGGATGAAAGTCCTGCTCGCAGAATATGCCTCCCGTCACGACCCCGCTCTTGCCCCCGAGGGTGCAGCAATGCTGGCTATCTTAAAGAAAAGTTTTGAGAACTGCGGGTATGAAGTAGTGCTGCCCGGCAGTGGGGATTTCGGGGCTGAGATCGAACTCCTGGCACCTGCCTGTGATATGGGGCTCGTGATTGCACCCGATCACCTGCTGGCCCGGTACACCCAGATCCTTGAACAGCACACCCACAATCTCGGGTGCGGTTTTATGACCGCCGCTCTCTGCGCCAACAAGGTTCAGACAGAAAAGATCCTGCAGGCGCATGGCGTGCCGGTGCCTGCCATCGCAACTTCTGGAAAACGGATGATCAAACCGGTGAAAGGCTGCGGTGCGCTTGGCGTCCGCGTTTCAGAAGGCCCTGTTGGCGACGGGGAATTTGCCCAGCAGTTCATTGAAGGCGAACATCTCTCGGTAAGCCTGGTGGCAAGCCGGGTGATTGGGGATGCATGCGCGTATTTTACCGGCAAACCCCCGCTTGTCCTTGCCGTGAACCACCAGCTGATCAAACAGGCTGCAGACGGCTCGATCCAGTACCTGGGCGGGGAGACCCCGGTTCATCCCGCACGGGAAGCAGAGATCATCGAAATGGCCAAAAAAACGATCATTGTTCTCGGTGGACAGGGTTACTGCGGCGTTGATGTGGTTGTGGCCGACAAGGTCTATGTCGTGGACGTGAACACGCGGATTACGACGAGTCTTGTTGGAATCGCAGCCTGCATGAAAGAAGAGATTGCTGATATCCTGGTTGAGGCCTCCAAAGGCGGGGGCCCGAACGAGGTCCACCTAGCCGGAAGTGTCCGGTTTGACACGCAAGGGAAGGTTTTACGACTATGATCGGCATTGATGTGGGAGGGGCAAATCTCAAGCTCGTCAATGAAAAGGGAGCCCACATCCATTACTGCCCGCTCTGGGAGCATGCCCCGATCACGTCCCTGCTTGAACAGTACGTTACTGCACCCGATGACCCGGCAGCCGTGGTCATGAGCGGAGAACTGGCAGACAGTTTCTCCAGCAAAATGCAGGGTATCTCCTTTATTGTGGATGCGGTGAAGGCTGCATTTCCCCGCGCTGCTTTTTACGGTATGGATGGCCGGTTTCATTCCCGGGCAGTACCCGGGCTGGCAGCTGCCAACTGGCTTGCCTCGGCTGATTACCTGCGGAATGAATATCCGGATGCAGTCCTTCTTGATATCGGCAGCACTACTGCTGATATCATTCCGCTTGCCTGCTTTGAAACGCTGACCGGGCTTACGGATCTCCTCCGGCTTCAGCGGGGTTATCTCCTCTACACCGGCATGCTCCGGGGAAATGTCGCCACCCTGCTCCAATCGGTGAATCTCAATGGGGTAAAAACCCCGGTCAGTTCAGAGTTTTTTGCAGCCAGTGCCGATGTCCACCTTGTCCTGGATCATATCGGC
Source organism: Methanomicrobiales archaeon (assembly GCA_025358115.1). Taxonomy (GTDB): domain Archaea; phylum Halobacteriota; class Methanomicrobia; order Methanomicrobiales; family Methanospirillaceae; genus Methanoregula. The sequence goes on from JANYKQ010000047.1 coordinate 40,311, forward strand.
GCTGACCAGTACTCCTGTGACTCTCCTGACAAGAAAGAGAAGACAAAAACTGCGTCCCTGCGCAGGCTCGCCCGGGTGGTTTGTGCCGACCTTGAAGAGATTGGTGAGGAAGGAGCCATGCAGATCGCTGAACAATTCTGGGTAGTGCAGCGAAACCTGATCTGCGACCAGGTCCGGCTGACAGCCGCGGATTCCGGAGCCCGGCGGATTATTGTTGCCGGGATTGGGGCCCCCCTCTTTGCCCGGGAACTGGGAGGTACTGATCTGAATAAGACCCTGGGGCCCGTTGCCGATGCACTCCCTGCGTATTCCGTGCGGGAACTTGCCCTGTCCAGCCAGCCTCTTCCCTCCCGGAAAGAAAAACAGTAGGGTGTCTTTATGAAACCGTGGATACTTCAGCCTGATCCGGTCCCTGGGCTCATTCCTGATCACTACGATCCTCATGGATGATCGGCCTCCCGTTCTTCTTTGTTTTTCTCTTCCTGCCGGCACTCCTTTTTCTTTCCGGTAATGGCAAGGTGAGGTGCTGCCCGGTGTGCCGATGGGAAACCACATGCAGCGAGAAGTTCTGCCCCCTGGGTGCTGCTCCCCTCACCCGAACTGGCGGCGAGTGCTGAGACTGACAGGAGGGAAAACGGCAGGTTCATGCCAAAAAAATCTGCAGCAGGAATATCCGGGAAATTCTCCGGGTGGTAATTCCGCCATGTGGTGCGGTGCACGCAGATTCCCATGGCCTCAATCATCCTGGCCGCCCGGCCCGACGGCATGGATCTGCAGAGGGTTATATAGAGATCGATGACCGGAGAACCGACCCGGGTACCCGGATAGAATGGTTCATCGGCATAACAGAGATGTAAACATTTCCTGCAGGTGAACCGTTTCACCTTCACCATGATGACGCGTTCTTCTTCCTGTTCCCTGATTACAGCGAACTGTTTGGGCCGGGTATCGTACCCGGAGACCGGACCGCCGCATAACGGACATTGCGGGAGCCCGGAGAACTCAGTTCCTTCAAATGCACCCAGAGCGGTCTGCAGGATATCAATTACCATGGGCGGAATGCGGGGAGGTTTCATGACGATTCTTTTAGTCCATCTTTACGTTGCAGGAAAACCCTGTGCTGTGCACTAATACTGCGCGATTTTCCCGGCCGTTACCGGGATCTTTATCGGATGTTCCATAAATACCCACTTATAATCATCAAAAATCCGTTCCAAACCTTCCGCATGTAACCATCCTTTTCTGTCAACATCGGTTGTTCGGGATCATTCCCTGATTTCAGGTACGTACCAGGCACCCATTCCTGCTGTGGAACCGGTCGCGGGATCAACCTTTTAGTCAGGGATGGTCAGGTCACAGGTATCTCACCCTGGCAGCATAACCCGATCAACGAAAGCAAGGTCTGTATTTGCGGTAACAAGTCTTTCGGGTCTGTCAACAGTGCAGCACGCATCACCACACCGTCCCTGCCATGATTGATGTGGCAGCAGCCGGCAGGAGCAGGGCACACTGCATCAGGTACTACTCGTGCATTTCAGTCTGCCCGAACTGCTATTTTGTTGACCGTACGACCAGGGACCCGGACTACGCCTCCTGCGGCGAAGTTCCTCTGAATTTCATGTTCCGCCTCATCCGCTTTGCCCACATCGCGGATTCATGCGTGAACTGCGGCCAGTGCCAGGAACTCCGCCCCTCAGAAATTCCCAAACGCGCTCTTCATGCACTCCCGGCAGGTTGAACCCGGGAGATGTCCAATCACATGCCCGGTGGCAACATGAACCTCCCGCTTATGGCCTTAGCAGAAGAAAAGTAGAACGCAACCGTCTCCACAACTCCGGAAGCGACATGATCTACGAGAACGTATTCAAGTTCCTGGCCAGACATTTTTTTTAATTTTTTTTAACAGGCAACTCATTTTTACCCCCTGATGTCATCCTTTGGATACCATTGAAAAACCGGATCAGGATTTGTCCGGGTACCCCGGTAGTTTTTACTCCTGTCATGAATACCTGAAAACAGGATATGCAGACGACAGACCAGAACGCATTAATAAAAAGCACACCAGACATTCGAACCATATGAACCGTTCTCCTGCTCTTGCGATTCTTCTTGCCCTTCTTATTACCGGGGTAACTTTTGCCGGATGCATGACAAACGCACCACTCCCTGCACCGGTTGCACCTTCCCCGTCCGGTCCGGTTCCTGCCCCAGAACCCGGTGCGAACCCGGGTGCCCCCGTAAGCATCCTCTTTGTCCAGGAAGCCCCGTCAGGTTCGCTTGTTCCTGCCGGAAATGGCGTCTGCACGCTCACTCTCTCCGGTGTTGTCCCGTACACAACGTATTTCTCGGACCGGCCGGAGCGTATCGCCGGGTTTTATCCCCTGCAGGATTTTCTTGCCGGGTTCAACTGGTCGGCAGCGCCCGGTGCGGCAATATCCCGGCCGGATGCAAAAGAGTCCGAAGACACCCTGATAGTCACCCTCTCGGATCCCCGGTATAACCGCACGGCAAACGAGCTGGTCTATACCGTGAAAATAATCGCTGATTACAAAGGGGCCGGGCTTAAGGAACTTGCAGCAAAAGCCGATCCGAAACTCCCGGAAAACCTTGGCAGGGTGAGCCTGTTCATCGATTCAGGAAGCCGGCCCGGTAGTGACGCAACATCGTGTACAGAGGGGCGAAGCTGCCTGGATACCTGTGAGATCAAAGGGGGAAAGGGTGCCTGTTACCTGATCTGCGGACCATTCTGTCCTGCCCCATCCGGATAATACCGTATTGAGTGAAAAAATGAACGGGAACTCCTGAGGCTGATCCTGCGGTTCTGATGGGAGTGATCTCCTTTTTCCAGCGGAAAACCGGTTTTTCGGGAAAAAAACTGCCGGAATTCCCGGTTACGGATTCTCGATCATTTCCATTTGAAGAGCGGAATCATCGGTTTTAACGGATCATAGGTACCGCCCAGGGCAGATAATGCAAAGGTCTTGGAAAAGACGTTTTTCTCTTCGTTTTCGAATGTTATTATCACTTTGACTTCCTGGATCATCGAATCGAATGAGCGGGTATGGGTTTCATCGACAGCAAGGAGTGCCACATCATATTCGGTATTCAAAGGAACAAGCGCCACGTGGATATGTGAAGCGGTCGAATTTCCTGAATTCTTTAAGATAACCGATTTGGCATCTTCCGAGAGGCTCGCCTCGACATCGGGATGGGAAACGCTGTCCTGCATAATCAGCAGGGAGACAAATAACGTGATTACCAGAATAAAAACAATGCCTGCCAGATAGATATTGAGTGTATAGAGGATGATGGTGACAGCAATACCCAGCACCAGAACGATCAGAGACTTTTTATCCATACTTCATAGTTGTGCATCCCGCCTTTTTTGTTTAACGGTTTAGTATTAAAAAAACCGGTGCTTCCCATTATCCCCTGCATTCCTCCAAATCTGGTGCATGGAATATTTTTTCACGGTGACACAGGATTTTTTCAGTAAAAACTGTATGCATGACCCCACAGTCTCTCCGGCTTTTTCCGGAATTCTTCCGGTTACCCATGGGTAAAGTAGTAAATTCTCCCGGGAAACGACCGGAATGATATATCACCTCGGTTTTTTTTGACTGCGCGTAGTAAAAAACTTTTTTTCCGGTTGTCCTTTTTTTAAAAAAAAATCCATACCCAAGCAAACCGATTCAATACGTTTATTAATAATACCCTGCCGTACAGCCATTTTCATTAACACCTTAGAGCTGCATTATTCCTATTCATTGCTGTACACGAGCCTGATTCGCAAACAATTCGAAAATTATTAATATCCACGCAAGAGAGTGTAAATTGCCCTATACAGAAAAGTGATTTAATACGTTGCTGGTATAGGTGGTCAATTGAGGTGTGTTAAAAATGGTGTTTCATCCTCCGGTAGCAATTACTGCAAAGGCAGGAGATGCCGGTAAGTACAAAGTCGGCTTGCCGGCCTGGAACATGGTCCTTCGTGGATTCATGTCAGGCGCATACATCGCTATGGGTGCCGCTCTTGCAACGGTCTGTTCAACTGGAATTATGGCAACCGATGTTGCACTGCGTTTCGGAACCGCAAGCCCAGGGTTTGCACAGTTGATTCTCGGGTGCGTCTTCCCGGTCGGGCTTATCATCACCGTCCTTACGGGCGCTGAGCTCTTCACTGGTGACGCGATGCTCGCCCCCATGGCAGCATTCATCCACAAGATCAGCTGGATGCAGGTCGCGAACCTGTGGGTCTTTGTCTATATCGGAAACTTCATCGGATCAGTCGTATTTGCCTACATCTGTGCATACGGCCCCTTTGTCTCGTTCGATGCAGCGGGAGTAGGTACGGTTACTGCGTTTGGTTCCCGGGCGATTGCGATAGCCGGAGCCAAGGTTGGTTATGTCGGGATCATGGGTTTCTACTCTGCATTCCTCAAAGCCATCGCCTGCAACTGGTTAGTCAACCTCGCTATTCTGCTCGGAATCTGTGCAGATGATGCAGTTGGCAAGTTCTTCGGTATCTGGTTCCCGATCATGGCGTTCGTTTCATCAGGATTCGAGCACTCGATTGCAAACATGTACTTTATCCCCGCAGGTATCTTTACCCAGGGATTCATTACGGACCCAACGAAGATCAATGCCAGCATCAACTGGGTTACCATGTGGACTGCAAACATTATCCCGGTAACTCTTGGTAACATCGTCGGAGGTATCTTCTTCGTCGGTGTCATCTACTGGGTTGCGTTCCGCAAAGAGATCGCAGCACTGAAGTAGATTAACATCCAATTATTTTTCCGATGAAGATCGGAAATATCGAAGTGAAGGTCTCAATCATCTCAATAGGGGTGTTTGTCTTCTTCACTATTTTTCTCATTCTTGCCTCTCTCTATAGTCCTGAGGTCAGGTCAAACCTTATCTGGTTGATCCCGGTCCTGTTCATGCTTCTCGTCATTCCCGTTGCCCTCAACTATATGAGCCGCAGCCAGTACGCGGAGCTGGAACCCGAGTATGAGCGCCAGGCAAAGACGGTGCGCGTGAAGCTGATCAATGAAAACATGATAGGAAAGATTGTTCGAATCAATGGTGTGGTGGAACGCGTCCATTTTCAGTTCTTAAACCGGCCCCAGTATTCGGTGGCCGATCGCTCCGGTGCGATCTCGGTTAAGATGTTTACGAGCCCGGATGAGAACATCAAGGTGAACGATGTTGTCGAGGTGCTTGGCCAGGTGATACGCCGGTATATCGTGACCGGTGAACCTGTGGTCAACTGTGTCTCGATCCGGAAGAAAAGTGCACCGGCAAAGGATGAATGATTTTTTTATGCATCACTGATTGCAGAAATTAAAAAAAAGGCTTTTTTTAAGTAACTGGAGTGAGAACCGGCATGACCCCGTCAGAAACTACCCTACCGTCAGATAGTAAAAAGGAGCAATACCTGGAGCTCGCCGTCCCCGTTCTCTCGTTCGGGGCAACGCTTGTGGGAGTCCTTCTCTGGAAGATGGGTTATGAACTCAATTTCCAGTTCTTTGCCATTGGCTGTGTGATCGGATCCTGTCTCCTGGCATACCTTGCGTATATCCGGCCCCGGAAGGATATCGTGGCATTATCTACACCGATCTATGCTTTCATCTTCTTCGTTGTACCGACAGACTACATGTCGGGCTTGACCCTTCAGCTGCTCTATGCGGTAAGTCTCACCCTGCTCCTGGTCCGCCTTAAATACCGGTTCGGGGCTTCTCATACGGCAGTATCGTCCGGAAAAGAACTCGCGGCCCCTCTCAAATCCTATCTCGACGAGACGCACGATACGGTTACCGGTATCTCCCCGTACGATGCCCACCGGGCTGCACTGGTGATCAGCCAGGTTTCCACCGGCGAATACGCGCAGGCAGCCCGGAGCGCAGGCATGGTTAACGGGCAGTCCCCAGACCTCCCGGGTGTGCTGGCCCGGGCTTTTGCGATCGTGCAGGAGCATGCAACCATTCTCGAACTCTCCCTTCCCCGGCCGGAACCGTATCTCACCTTCCTGCCGGAAGATGAGGGCCTGCTCGCAAAGGGTTTGTCTGCCACGTTTTCAGAAGACCGGAAGTTCGATACCATGTTTGATAACGCGATGCTCCTGCTCTTCAGTGCTGCATGGAATACGGCGGAATCTGACCGCCCCCACCTGATCGCCTGCCAGATGTTTGTGCTGAAATTACTGGATGAGTGAGATCTCCTGTAGGAAATGTATACAACCCGGTTCATTTTTTCCACCGGACCCGATCTCTCTCATGTTCCGGCTCCCGAAATATCCGGCAGCGCTCCTCAGTGTTTTGTCAACGGGGCTCTCTGGCACAACGGGCAGTTCCCGGCATGGCTCAAGTACATTTATCAGGAAACGGTACCCGTACCTCTTTTAGTCCTGCAATCCGGAAGAACCCGTTAGACCCATTGGCCCTGGTCATCATCCGGCAGACGCCCTGATCTCTTTTTCCCGGTTATTCCCGTTTTTTACCAATACCAATGATTTTTTTATAACCGGGACAATGGGATACTATGGAGAGTTCCTTTGGTCTTTGAACTCCTGACCGATATCCTGATCGTTTTTGCCATTGCGCTCATAGTCGGGATGATCTTCAACCGGATTAAGGTGCCTCCTCTTGTTGCCTTCATCCTCACCGGAGTTATTGTCGGCCCGTACGGGCTGAGTATCATCAGGGGGCAGGAACAGGTCACCAATCTTGCAGATATCGGTATCATTCTCCTGCTCTTTACCATAGGTCTCGAGTTCTCGTTCAAGGATCTCTGGAAGATCCGTATCATCGCCATTGCCGGGGGCGCACTCCAGGTGGGACTGTCATTTGTATTCTTCTGCGGTATTGCCCTCCTGACCGGTCTTCCGGTAAACGAGGCAATCCTGATGGGTTTCCTCTTCTCCCTCTCCAGTACGGCAATCGTTCTCAAAATACTTCACCAGAGAGGTGAGATGGATTCACCGCATGGCAGTATTGCGCTGGGAATCCTGATCTTCCAGGATCTTGTGGCAATCCTCATGATCATGGCGATCCCATTCCTTGCAAGTATCCCCCAGCTGGATCCCACGCCCTTTCTCCCGGGAGATGCGCTCATCATACTGGTTATCCAGGATCTGCTCATCGCCCTCATCCTCATCGCATGTGCAAAATGGATCATCCCCCGGGTCATGCACGAGATTGCCCGGACCCGCAACCAGGAACTCTTCTTACTCGTTGTCATTCTCACCTGCTTTGGCGTTGCGTGGCTTGTCTCGTTTACCGGTGTCTCGGTTGCCATTGGCGCCCTGCTGGCAGGGCTGATCATATCGGGATCGGAGTACAGCCACCAGGCTGCAAGCCTCGTCCTTCCCTTCCGGGATATCTTCACCAGTTTCTTCTTCATATCCGTTGGTATGCTGGTGGACGTACGGTTCCTGCTGGCAAATTTCTGGCTGGTTTTCTTCCTGATCATTCTGGCAATCGTTGTAAAAGCCCTGCTCGCTACTGCTGCACCCCTTGCACTCGGGTACCCGCTCCGGACTGCCGCGATGACCGGGCTCGCCCTTGCCCAGGTTGGTGAATTCTCGTTTATCATTGCCCGGAGCGGGTTTGATACGGGCATCCTGCCATCTGATGTGTACCAGACATTCCTGGTCGTTGCCCTGATCACGATGGCCGCTACCCCGTTTGTGATGGGGATCGGCCAGCCCGTTACCGGAAGGCTCTGCGAAATACCGGCCCTGGCCCGGGTTGTGCGGGGGACGTGCAGTAATGATGATGAGAAATCACGCCAGAAGCATACCGATCACCTGGTGATCATCGGGTATGGTGTTACCGGCCGGAATCTTGCCCTGACTGCGCGAAAAGCCGGGATCCTGTACAGTATCATCGAGCTCAACCCGGACCTTGTCACCGATGCACGAAATACCGGTGAGACGGTGGTATTTGGCGATGCAACCGGCGAAGGCGTGCTCCTCCATGTCGGTATCCCGCAGGCCCGGATCGTTGTGGTGGCGATAAACGATCCGGTAGCGACCCGCAAGATCGTGAGCCTGTGCAATGGCATCAACCCCTCCCTCTCCATCATAGTCCGGACCCGGTATGTCAGCGAGGTTGAATCCCTGCATGCCCTGGGAGCTGATGAAGTGATTGCAGAGGAGTTCGAGACCTCTGTTGAGATTTTCACGGTCGTCTTGAACAAATATTTTGTCCCGCGTGACCGGATTGAATCGTTCATTACCGATGTCCGTGCCAATGGCTACCGGATGCTGCGCAGCAGGAGTCCGGTTGAGGGAACCCTGCCGGATCTCGTGCGGGATATCCGGAATATTACCATTACCGCCCTCACGGTTGAACCGCAATCCCCTCTTGCCACTGTCACGCTCGGGGAGATCAACCTGCGGAAACGGTACAATCTTCTCGTCCTCGCGATCCGGCGCGGTGATGAGGTACTGACAGGTCTTGGCGGGGAGACCCGGATTGAAACGGGGGATATCGCAATCATCTATGCCTCCCCCGAAGATATCGCGAAAGGTGCAAACCTGTTCTCCGGGCAGAAAAATGATTGATATATGGTCATTGTTTTCCCCTTCATCGTATCCACTGAAAGATCAGGGGAGAGGTTCCCGGATTGTCTCTGGAAAAATGCACATGAACGGGAGAGTGGGGGGCCACAGTCTGAAGAAGCGGAAAAGTAAAAGTGAACCGCAGAATTAGAGGATATCAGCAGAGCCGGGCGTTCAGGAAAACCGCCAGACTCCCTTTGGCACCCGGATCTCAAACCGTGCGCCCCTGCCCGGGGTTCCGGTCTCGGTTATCGTGATTCCGGTGATTGCAAGAATCTCCCGGGAGAGGTACAGGCCTAGGCCGGTATGTTTCCCAAAACCCCGGGTAAACAATTTTTTCTTGTCATCTGCAGAAATTCCTGTTCCATCGTCATCAACCACAAGGATCAGTTCGTCATTATCCGTCGAGGATGTCACGCGGATAGCAGTCATCTGCTCTCCTCCGTACCGGAGGGCATTATCGATAATATTGTAGAACATTTTTTCCAGCAGCGGATCGGCAAACACTTCCAGGGATGGATCCCCGGCATCAATACTGATGTTCCGCACAGGGAGTGAGGCGGTAACTGACCTGATCACCCGGTTCACATTCTGCCACTGCGGAGCCTTCACCCCCATGTCCTCATAATCCTTGGTAAAATTGATCTGGTGTACTATGGTCTCGGTGATCTTCTCCTCCTTTGCGATGAATTCTGCGGTGAGAACCGGATTATTGAGCGATTCACGGGACAATTCCAGGTACGCGGAAAGTGCCGCGAGCTGGTTATTGATGTCGTGCCGGGTGATGCCGGAGAGCAGGTTGAGTTTCCGGTTTGCCTGGTGGAGTGCCTCTTCTTCCAGTTTGCGCCCGGATATATCCCTGATGATCCCGACAATGAACTCCTCACCGGAGGAATTGGTATAGATAGATTTTTTTGTACTGATGGTACGAGTGTTTTTTGTAAGACCGGTGGTTATGGACTCTTCATTTTCATTTTCAAGACCCGTCCGGAAGATCTCTTCATCTTTCGTGCGGAAAACATCGGCTTCTTCCTTCCTGAAAAGATCGTAATCGGTCTTTCCCAGTATGTCCTCGCGGGAGTGTCCGGTGAACTGGCAGAAACTGTTATTGACCCTGACAAAACGGTACGTGCGATCCTTGATAAAGAGGGGATCTGCCAGGGTATTTATTATGGTATCGAGGTATACATTCGATTCCTGTAACGCCCGCTGGACTTTTTTCTGTTCCGTGACATCCCTCACGGACTCAATCGCACCGGTAATCTCTCCCTCCTGGTCTATTAACGGGATTGCACTGATCCAGAGCGAGAACCGTGTGCCATCGGTGCGGGTGATGTCTGTCTCGGTCCTGACCATATTGCCTTCGAAATGGGCATGGGGGTATGCGGTCCTGATACCTTCATTATCCTGCCTGAGGACATAGTCGATGAGGATAGGGCCGGTCCTGCCGGCAATCCACGTTGTATACGCATGGTCACCTTTGCCAAGAATATCCGGCACCGGGATCCCGCTCATCTTCTCCATGGCCCGGTTCCAGGCAACAACAATGCCCTCTCTGTTGATCACCATCGTCGGGTCCGGGAGGAAATCGATGATCTCTGCGAGACGCCGGCTCGTTTCACGATAGGCTTCTTCGGCCCGTTTTCGTTCGGTAATATCCCGGTTGCTGGCACGCCGTCCTATGAACTCTCCCTGTGCATTGTACAGTGGCTGGCAGACGTGGCCTATCCAGCGGATACTCCCGTCCCGGCGGATAATCCGGAAATCCACTGCTTCGGGTTTTTCCGGCACAAAAAAATGTGACATGTGATGCTCATGGGCATCCCTGTCTTCCGGATGGAGAATGGTATCTATCAGGCGCCGGTTGGTATAGAATTCCTCCGGGGTATAGCCCGTGATACGTTCGCAGGAGGGTGTTGTATACAGGATCGATTCATCGGGGCCAATCCAGTACTCCCAGTCGTACGTGAAGTCGGCAAGCAGGCGATATTTTTCTTCACTCTCCAAAAGGGCATCCTTTGCCCGGGCCAGTTCTGAGATATCGATGAAACTTTCCAGAAGGTACGTGCGATCGCGAAGGGTGATGGGGGTCACCGATTTGAGGATCGGGCATTTCGTAAGATCAGACCGCAACAGGATTTTTTCTGACCTGTCGACAACCTGATGCAGGTCCGTGATCGGGCACGCCCCTTCAAGCGCAGGACAGATGTAACTGGTGCAGACCGAGCCGATGATCTCTTTTTTTTCTGCCCCGAACATGGCCGCTGCCACGGCATTGACATCAACAATGGTGTGGTTGTCCGGATCTATCAGTACCACCCCGGCAATCATGGATTCAAGGATAGCGTTGAGGAGATCGTCGCGGATTTTTTGTTCATCTGCAGCTCTTTTCCGTTCCGTGACATCCCTTCCGGTAGTCTGGATCCCGGTGATGGTACCCCCTTTTACCATGGGGGACACAAAAAATTCGATACAGGCCCAGGTCCCGTCTTTTTTCCGGAACCGGACCATGATTCCATCGGGACCTTCGCTCCCCCCGCATTTCCGGGCTGATGCCTGGACCAGGCCGGGATCCTCCGGGTGGATGAACTCACGGAGCTCTTTTCCTTCGATTTCAGTGGGACGGTATCCCAGTATTTTTTCAACAGATGGCGAGACGTACGATACCCGTCCGTCAGTACCGGACAGCAGGATAATGTCGGAACTCCGTTCAGCCACACCCCGGAACCGGTTCTCGCTCTCCTGCAACCGGGTGGTCAGGAGCGAGACTATGGCTCCAATAAGGATAAAGATGACCGCACGTCCCCCTGCCGAGAGCAGTACCTCGGAAATTACGGGATTGAAGAAGTATGACATACCGCAATAGATTGCTGAAATAATAATGGCAAAGAGGATCCCGCGCCGGGGAAAATAATACGCGGTGAGAATTATCGGGACGTAAAAGAGGTGGGGAAGGACATTGGTAATGCCGATCATCAGGGCATAGCTGTTCAGGGCCAGGACGATGATGGTGAGGGATGCAATTATTGCAGAAAGAATCTGCGTTCTTTTTTGTCCAGGATACGTGAAGAAACGATCCATGCAGCCCTCTGTCAGATAGTACAGGGTTTGTTGCCGGGGAGAATAAAATACTATTTGATGGATCGACGGATCTCTGAACAGTGTCCACTCATGTCAGGAATCGTTGGTTATTGTCTTATGACCGGGCAGGAACTCCCGCTGCTTGCACACCGGCCGAATCGCACACTGCACCGGTTTGTCAGCGGGACATGCATTCCGGCTGGCCGCCCGGGTACAGCTGCTCAATACGATTGCACATTCACCTCCTGGACCGGGGACCGGCTTGACGGACATCCGGAGCGAGGAGGACCGTCATTTGGACAGATATTACAAAAAGAATCATGTCTTTCCCTTACCGGCCCCTGCTGGCAGGGCCGGCACGTACCCGGCAGCGGCATTTTTTTAAATTTTCCTGCTGCCATTCATTCCCCAATCCCCGGCTGAATTACGGGAGAGTCATTTTATAGTTACTCTATCCAGTAGGAAACTACACGGAGAATCCAAAGATCATGAAAGAGACCTATCTTGTCATTGTTGCTGCAATTCTGTTGCTCTGCTGCATGTGCATGCCGGCCGGTGCATCTCTCCTGGAAGTCACCGTCAAAGGAACGGTTGCGACCCTCAGCCCGTCTTCAAATACCATTACCCTTGACCACCCCCGGCAGTACGGGTGCAGTTACCCGGCGGGCGGAGGTACGGTCTGTACCTATACCCCGATGAGTGTTGAGACTCTGACGGGAACCGCACCGGACAGTGCGTCGTTTTCTGTTTTTAAACCCGGGGATTCGGTTGTTGCCACGAGCCTGGGCGGGGCCGGAGGTACCTGGATTGCGCTGGCAAAACTCTACGGCTCCCGCCCGAACGAGGAGAACGTGACTGCACTTGAGGGAGACCCTTCCATGATCCCGACACCCCTTGTCGCGGGATACGCGGTGGATATAATGATCTCTCCCAACTGTTCTGCCTGCACCGGTAGGATCTGCACCGCGGCATCCGCTGACGTAAAGATACTGAGTAATGACATGCTGGTTCAGGAAAATACTCTCCTGCCCGGCCAGGACCTGCGCTTCAATGGCAAAAATGACGGTTCTGGCATCAGCGTGGTGTTCCGGAAGGGTGAGACCTCGGGCCAGAGCTGCGGAAGTGCGACCGGCACCGGTCCCCAGGCGATCTCTGTCTTCAGCATAACCGTTGTCCCCCCGGTGGGATTCGATCAGACCAGCCTCAGGACCGCGACTGCGACCCGGACCGAAGAGGTAGTGCCGACTCCGGTGCAGCTGCCACCGATTGTTCAGCAAACGCCAGGTACCGCCCCTTCCACCGCAACACCCGCCCCCCTGCCGACAGCGAAGTCCGGCATGCAGCCCCTTGCTGCGCTGGGAGCTGCCGGGTTTGCGGGGCTTGTCCTGGTGATGAGAAAGAACTAACTTTTTTCCAATCCTTTTTTTTTGTGCGGAACGGGAACCTGAAAAATGACTACTCATCCGGCAGTGTCATTCCGGCCAGCCGGTTCGCGTTTCATGGGGCAGACCTCTGCACCCTTCATCTCACCCATGGCCCATGAATATCTCTCCCGGACGGCCAGGGGAAGATCGCTTTCAGGAATGGGTACAAACCCGAACGATTGGTAAAAATCCACGAGATGTAGCACGGTGTACATGTACAGCACGGAAGTCCCGCACTCCCGGACCAGGGCTTCGATGGCATTCCGGGCGTACCCATGTCCCCTGAACTCGTCCCAGGTGAAGATCCCGTCCACCTCGTACCCGTCATCGTGCCGCTTGCACCGGGCAACGCTGACCGGCGTGTCTTCAATAAAAACGGCAAAGATTCGGTCATGGTCGGGATCTGATTTGGTCTGGTGGTAGTCAAACCAGATCTTCTCGGCCATGTAGAACTCGGATGGGGCGAGTTCCCGGGTGTTGATCTCTAACTGGATTGCGGTGAACATGACCAGCACGGGTTTTTTTGTCAGTGCAGTAACCTTCGAAGTCGTGATGCCGAGAGGGACTTTCCGGATATAGTCCCTCTTGCCGAAGCGGGCCATCATGACAAGCGAGACAGCCTCTTCATCCGCGACAATAGCGATCTGGCCGGTCGGGTCGCCGTACCTCACCATCATCTTCACCCGGATATCCGGGTGGGCCTCCTTGATCTTCTCCCGGGCGTCTGCGAGGCGTGTCTCTACTTCCCGGAGAATGAAATTCATCCGCTCCTCCGTCTCGACCTTCCGGATGACATGGAGGAGAATGATCTCCGAGACTCCCTCAAGTTCCCCGACAAATTTCAGTGCATCGTTTGCGGGCCGGGAGAAATCGAGCGGGAAGAGGATCCGAAAGAAGAGCGGCCCTGGAATCATCCGTGGACCGGATGCAGAAAAGCCCTGCGGGGGAAACCGCATGATAAGGACATGGGTCCGGCTGTGGGCAAGGACCTCGATGTCGTCATGGCCAAGAAGGATCTTACTGAGGCGCCCTTTCCGGGCCCCCATGATGATTAAGGACGGCCGCTCGGTCTCGGCGGTTTTGAGGATTGCTGCGGGAATGTCATGAACGGGATCTTCCCGGATGAGGCACCGCACCGCTATATCCGAATTCGTGATGAGTGCCTGCTGCTCTTCCACCTCCTCACGTTCCCGTACAACGGTATGCCCGGTGCGGACGATATGAAGCAGGACAATCTCCTGTATGTTCCGGATATCGTTTGCACAGGCCACGAGCTTTTCGGATGTCTCCGACAGATCGGTGGGGATGAGAACCTTCTCGAACATCGTGCCGGCCTGCTGTCGATTGAGTGTTTGTCCGGTTTGTTCTTATGCATGGTGATCCGGCACCGGCCGGGTGGAATAGCGGTGGAGGATCAAAATGCCGGGGGTATCTGTCCATAATATGTACGGGAGGAAATCCGGGTCACTCTCCTCTGTCTCCTGGCGGTGCCGGAAAATTATTTTTTTCCCGTTCTGCCCTCTCCTTCAATGCGAGCAGGTGCCGGTACTGCCAGTCCCGTTCTCCGGCAACGGCAGCATCGGCCTCATCCGGGCTTGCGGCTCTCCAGACTGCCTGCTGCGCGTATATTGCAGAACCAAGGGAATGTGCGGAAACGTGTGCGGTTGCCACGGCCTGGCCTGCCGCACGGGCAGCCGAGCGGGCGGGAGTATCTTCTCCAACCTCCCGGGCAGCAGCATGTGATCCCAGCGAGGCCGACCGGATATCTGCCATTCTGAAGACCCCCGTAGTTATCCATACCCGGAGTGCAACGAGTGCGTTCCGGGGCCGGGGGTCGTCCGGGAATTTCTCCTCAAAGTACGGCAGGACCCTTTCTGCACAGTCGATAGCCCAGACCGCTAATGTTATTTTATCGGTGGCCTTCACCAGCTCTTCCATTAGTTCATCCCTGCGGTTGAGGGTGAATTTGGGTTGTTTCTTTCGTGGTCCGGGATTCATGGCAGTTCAGGTTTTTTTAAAATTGTCTTTTCTTCCGGCAAGCTACCGGCCCCTTTGTGTTCACACAGGACCCCCCCATCAGGATGGAGGAACGGATTCTCCCTATAAGGTGCGGGAACGGCAGCGTAAGCCCGGTACAGCAGATGTTATTCTTTCCCGTTCAGCCGCCACGCACCTTCCGGCACAGCGATCTCAAACCGGGCTCCCTTTCCGGGCTCGCCGTTTTCCGTGATCATGATACCTGTGATTGCCAGGATTTCCCGGGAGAGGTACATGCCAAGACCCGTATGCTGGAAAAATTTCCTCTGGAAAATGTTCTCCTTCTCCCCGGCAGGGATCCCGACCCCGTCATCTTCGCAGACAATGATCCCGCCCCGGTCCGCATGGATAAAGGAGAACCGGATCCTCGTGAGGGTCTTGCTGTACTTGAGAGAATTCTCCATGAGGTTGTAAAAGACCCGTTCCAGCAGGGGATCTGCATAGATACTGACGGCTTCCACCACCACCTCCAGCCTCACCGTACCCGGGTTCAGGTTCCGGGTTGCCCGGACGATTGTCATCTCCAGATCCTGCCAGGAGGGGGAATGGATACCGATCTCCTGGTAATCCCGGGTAAAGCCGATCAGGTCCGTGATATTATCCGTCACCTCAGTCTCCTTCCGGATATATTCAAGAAGCCGGGGCTCGTTTGTCAGTGCTTTTGAAAGTTCAAGATAGCCGCCCAGCACGGTCACCTGGTTGAGGATATCGTGGCTGGAAATGTTGGAGAGGATGTTGAGTTTGGTATGGGCGAGCCGGAGTGCATCCTCAGCTCGTTTCCGTTCCGTGATGTCAATGATGGACGCGATGCTCTGGAGTGTACCGGGAAAGATCCGGACATAGATGTCAACGTCGATTACCCTGCCGTCCTTCCGGATAACCTGTGTCTCGTAATGGCAGGGAACTACCGGGTTACCCTCACGGCGTGCCTTGTGATACGCCATAATCCGCTCCCGCTCTGCAGGATCAATGAATGAGAAGATCGAAAGGATATGTTCTGTCTCCCCGCGGGAGTACCCCGACATCTGCTCAAAAACGGAATTAACCAGTGAGATGATGCCATTATCTTCGATGACTGCCAGGCCGGTGCCGGAGTTCTCAAAGATGGTCTGGTAGCGGTGGATCAGGTCTTCGGAAGTCTTCTTGAGCAGGGCATGGATGGAAGAGCGTTCGCGGAGCAGGTGGGTGTTACCCGATTCCAACCGGCGGATACTGGCGGCAGTTCTCCGGAGGTACGTTTCATACCGTGACCGCTCTCCCGGTGGAAGCGTTTCAAGAAGGGCACCCAGGTTTTTTTCCAGCTCGTCAAACTGTTTCATGTGGGATCATTTCCGCAGGCTGATGAGGACAAGCGAGAGCGTCTCGTTGTAGAAATCGCAGGTGCCAAGCCGGTTATGCCCGATCTCCCCGTAGGTGAAGAACCCGGCAAGCGGGGCGTTCCAGAGCCGGGATGCGGTGAGGACTTCATCTGCTGCCATCGATCCGGCAACCCGGTACCGGGCAATGCAGGAGAAGAGGAGGAGCAGGGAGGCAATTGGATGAACGGTATGATACTCTTCCAGTTCCCGGACAGCCTGCCCGATGGTCTGGTAGCCAAACGAGCTTGAGAACCGGACGAGCGACCCCTGGGGAACCGAACCGGCAAAGATGAGGGAACCTTTCAAAAAATCCACGGCAAGAAATGTACGAAGGACCTCGGTCCCATCCGGACGACGGATCAGGAGCGGGAAATTGATCCCGATCTGCTGGAGTTCGTCATCCTTTACATCCAGGTACTCCTTGAACACCCCGGTTGCCGGCCTGCCGTTGATAGTGTGGACCGTGTTTCCTTCCGAGGATGTTATCAGCATCTCTGCCCCGATCCCGACCCAGCCGCTCGATGCGATGCCATGGACATCAACCTTATCCGCATCGAACACAAGAACAACAGCCCCGTCGTGGGAGATACGGTTGCCGGAGAACACAAAAGTATCTTTCATGAGTCCGTCATCACCAGCCATCCCGCCAAAGAGCGGGACAGATATCCCTGCAGCCTGCTGGATGCCATGGACAATCGCCTCGCCATCGTTTTTCAGGCCGGCAATGGCAATGATAAAGGCGGGTTTTGAAAACTGCCTGCTCCCCCATGTGCCGATCCGCTGTCCCAGGGAAAACGAGGTTTCCTCCCCCCGTTCAAAGAGGGATATGCGGAACAGGGCCGGGTCAAAGTCCATAAAACAACAGACTGCGGACTGGTCAAGGAACGGCTCAGCTTCCCCGGCAACAAGAATTTCCCCGGCCGTGGTACAGCCGAAGACCGGGATGCCTTCAGGGCCCAGGGCTGCAACGAGATCCGGAATGTCAAGAGCAATGGAGGAGAAGATGATCCCGAGGGTTGGCCGGAAGGAGTGAATCTGCCGGTATTTTTCGATCAGTTCGTCAGCGGAGAATGCCGAAAAGCAGGAAGTATTTGGCATAGGAGGTTTCTGATTGAATAATACTTCCGAAGTATAATAAATTACCCGGAGCTGCTTTCAGACACCCCAGGTCTCCTGTTGTAGCATGCCGGTGACGGAAATGCACCCTGCCGGAAATTAAATGTCAACGGAGCTGTGCAAAGCTCCACGCTTATTATCACTCCACTTCCCGAGCCCTGCCCGCACTAGTCCGCGCCCATCCCGATTGCGAACATTGTCGTAAACTTACATCCCGGATCTCCGTGATGGGGGAGAGGGGGAGGATCTGACCGCTTCTTTTTTGTGGGGCAGGAAACTATCCCGGCCGGAGATATCCTGTCCGCCCGTTGCGATCCCTTGTCTCTGCCTGGAACCGGTCTTTCACCCGCTGCTCTTCCTCCCGGCTCCAGCTTCGGGATCCTGGCTCTCCGGCTTTCCGGTTACCGGATCTTTTACAGGATGCCGGTATACTAAAAAAGGGCTCTGTAGAAATCATAGTTTTTTATCATAGACCGCTCTTGGGGGCTTTTGGCATCTGATGCCGCCGCCCCCGACGGGGCTTCCTTTGCGGCGGTTCAAGGACTGGACACTTCTCCATACACTGATTTGCCCTGCGAGGCCCCGACGAGGCGGCCGAGCGACCCCCGAAGGGGGTGGGAGGACTCCTAAAAACTATAAGAAAAAGGTATCCGATTTTCATATTTTGTGTGTGTATCCCGAGAGTTCATGTGCGTTTCTACTGAGCAAAAAAAAGAGTAACGATCAGATCTTGGATCGTGCAGGTCACGTACGTTCAGTGTTTCTTCTGTCCCTGCACCGGGGATTTTTCTGTTATCTCGTGCGTTTTGTGATATCCCGCACAATTGCCCAGTACCCGGACCTCTGGCCGGCCCGGTTACGGATAAGGTAGGTCTGCATTTCGACCGGGATAACTCTCCCGTCTTTGTGCAGGTACTCTTTCTCATACAGGTCGGAATACCCGCGGGTATCAACCTGTTCTTTGAGTATCCTGGTTTCCTGTTCATGCCACCGGGCAGGCGTGATCTCTTCATATGTCAGGTTTCTGAGTTCATCAACAGAATATCCCAGCATTGCTCTAAAGGCGGGGTTGCACTGGGTAATTTTTCCCTGTACATCAACGGTTGCCGATCCATCCCTCAGGTTATCGTAGAGGCTGCGGTACTTCACCTCGCTCTCCCGTATTTTCTTCTCGTTCTCCGCGAGCCTCCTGTACTGGAGGCGGAGTTCTTCTGAACCTGCGGTGATCTGGTCATATGCAGCCCGCAGTTCCTTTTCAGCCCGCTTACGTTCGGTGATATCCAGCAGGGAGGCAACGCTTTTGGTTGTGCCCGGGATGAGATCTATCATGAGAGAGATATCCCGGATCCCGCCGTCCCGTGCAATGAACCGGAATTCATACCGGGTAAGTGCGCTTTTCCGGTCCGTTCTTCTCAGCCGGTGCTGTTCGAGCATACGGTCGAGATCTTCTATGACAACAAATTCCGTCCACTTCTTTTTGTTCTCGAGTTCATCTTTCCGGTACCCGCTCAAACGCTCGAACTCAGAGTTTACCAGGCTTATTGTCGCATCGTTCTCAACGATAACCGTTGCAGTTCCCGTAGTTTCGAAGATGGCACGGTAATTCTCCTCGCTCTCCTGGAGCGCCTCTTCTGCCCGCCTGCGCTCGGTGATGTCAACCAGGAAATTAAGGGTGGCGGGCCGCCCGTCCCAGTCAATGATTACTGCGCTGATCTCCACCCATACCAGGCGGTTATCTTTCGGGTTCAACCGGAATGCATACCGTGGCGGAGCATATTCCCCCCTCATCCTTTTTTCGTACCGTTCCAGGAACATTGCCCGGTCTGATGGATGGACAATATTGGCATAGGGAATTCTGAGAAGTTCCTCTTCACCAAAGCCTGTCATCTCCGTTGTGCGTGGGTTAACCAGCACCAGCCTGCCATCCTGCGCCACAAAGATCGCTTCGTTTGCGTTCTCTATCAGGTTGCGGTACTTCTTTTCGCTCTCCCTAAGTGCCTCTTCCGCCAGTTTTTGTTCGGTGATGTCCCGGCCTACCGACTGGTATTCTGTAGCCGTTCCGGAACTATCGAAGAGGGCCCGGTCGCTCCACCGCTGCCATCGCAGGCTGCCGTCAGGCATTATGACCTGATGTGCAATGATATCGACCGGGTGGTCCGGCTTTAAGGACTCAAAGAACTGTTTCACCCGCTCCTGCTCTTTTGCCGGGATATCCGGCCTGAAGCGGTGCCCGATTATGGTATCCCGGTCCAGTCCGAAATACCGGCAGTAGGCTTCATTGACAAAGACATGGGTGCCATCGGGCAGGAACCGGGAGATGAGCTCGGTCTGGTCCTCGACTACGTTCCGGTACTTCTTTTCGCTCTCCCTGAGCGCCTCTTCTGCCCGCCTGCGATCCGTGATGTCACGCGAGATACCGATAATTTCCGCCGGGTGGCGCGGATCATCGATAACCATCGTTGCTGAAACTTCTGTGGAGATTACCGCCCCGTCCTTTCGCCGCATGTCAAGGGGCAGGGTAAAGACAATCCGTTCTGTATCTCCGGGCTTTCGCTGTGCAATTTTTTCCCGGATCATACCGGTAATCTTTTCAAAGGATTCCGGCATCAGGACCCCGGCCATGGTCTGGTTCAGCACTTCGTCCGGTGCAAAGCCCCACATTTTTTCCACCGCCGGGCTGATATAGGTGAACCTGCCGCTCGTGACATCCAGCGTCCAGATGACATCAGCAGTATATTTTGAAATGAGGCGGTAGCGTGCCTCACTCCACCGGAGGTCCCTCTCTGCCCTCTTGAGGTCAGTGATGTCCCGTATGATCCCTTCTGTCCCGAGGATCATGCCGGCGGCATCGGTATAAATATGGCTGTTGAACAGGGCCGTGATGATGCAGCCGTCGGCCTTTTTCAGCCGAACCTCCCGGTTGCTGACGGATTTTTCTGCCAGGATCTCGCCGATTATGGTCTCGTATTCTTCCGGTGCAGCATAGAATTCCTGGGCAGGCCTTCCCAGCATCTCTTCCTCATTCCGGTAACCCATGGTCCGGACACCGGAGGGGCTCATCATGATGAGGTTCCCCTCGCGGTCCGTGCGGAAGTAGGTATCCTGCAGGTTCTCGATGATAGTCCGGTACTTCTCCTCGCTTTTCCGGATAGCGGCCTCGGCTCTCTTTCGTTCCGTTATATCACGGGCAACGGCAAGGGCAACCGTTTTTCCAAAAAGCGCCTGGACATGGCTGTTTACCTCTACCGGGATTACAGAACCGTCTTTTCTGGTATGATCCGCGTAAAAGGTACAGGACCCCGTCGCAGCCATCTGGACGCTGATTGCGGATATATTCCGGCTGTGCTCTTCCGGTACGATATCAGCAATGCGCATGGTGAGCAGTTCTTCGCGGCTGTACCCGAGGCGGCTGCACATGACATCGTTGACTTCGAGCAGCCTGCCCGGTGACAGGTCTGGCTGGATCTCGTGGATATAAACAGCGTCAGTAAGGTTGTTGAAGAGATTCCGGTACTTCTCCTCGCTCTCAAGAAGGGCCTTTGTTGTCCGGCAGCGTTCAACCGCGAGCCGGATGATATGGGAGAGCTCGGCAAACTGGGTCTTTGGATTCCCGCCCTTCTGGAGGTAGAAATCGGCGCCGTTGTTGATAGCCTCGATCACGACCTCTTCGCGGCCGCGGCCGGTGAACAGGATGAACGGGACCTGGTTTCCTTCGCCGCGGAGGGCTTTTAAAATGCTATGCCGTTCATCCCGGACATCTCGTAGTCTGAGATGATGCAGTCAACCGGCCTGTTTTTCAGTATTTCAAAAGCATCTCCCGGAGTAAGCGCAGTCTCGACCGTAAAGATCCCCGAACGTTCAAGGAAGATCTTCCCCATGTTCAGAAGTGCAGATTCATCTTCTACGTACAGGATGGTGAACATTGACACTGCAACATTGGGAGGGGGTGTATTTATTATATGAGGGTTGACCGGGTTGCGGTGGCCGGGGTGTTTTTTCCTATGATCTCTCCACCCCGTTGATCCGGCTCTTTGTTACCGGTACCCCTCTCCATGACGAGCGTATCGGCAGATTCACCGGTTATTTCGTACATGGCGGGATTTAAAAATTTACAAGGGGAAGCGGTGAGAACCTAATCACGGCCGGTGATACCATGTCCGTCCGTAGCGGTCCTTTTTTTCTTCAAGAGTCTGTTTTTTTAGGCATCGTACCAGGTATCTCAAGAAGAGTTCCCGGGAAATGTCCCCGGCCTGCCAGGTCATGGAGGTGATACAGAATTTTCCCCCGGACCGGGTGAGGATCTCTTCAAGTTTCTTTTCCAGCCTTGTTTCCAAAGGTTCGGTTCTTTTCCTGACGGGCAGTGGGTTGCCCATAACTTCAGGGCCGCAGGCAACAGACCGGTCCGGGTTCTCTCCATCTTTCCAGATATTCTTGCACCGTATGCAGCGCCAGGTATTGAGCAGCGGGTAAACCCAGTCGCTGGAACAGACCGGACAGTTTGGCATGGTACATCATCCCAAAACGGGAACGCACAGCTGCATTATCCGACTTCCTTTACCCGGCCAGTGCCGTCCCGGTATTCTTTCCTGCATCTGTTTGCTCTTCATGGCGTGAAAAAATGTCTCAAATCTCAACTGGCCGGCCGGGCATACCAGGATCTTCTCAACCGGGACCGCTGATACCGATCTGTCCTTGGGAACCGGTATGATAAATTTACACCGGGTTGGGATAAAAATATACTATCATTACCACAGAATCCGCATGAAAGGGAATTACACAATCCGGGTATGATGAGGAAAACCTCATTTTCATCCCTCGCCCGGTATCTTAATAAGCAGTCTTCTCCAAGAACTTCTTAATTACTTCAGAGAATATTTTTCTTCAGGTGTAATCCATGGACGCTCCCCCTTTCGAACATCTCCGCAGGTTTTTTGAACGTATCAAGAATGTCGGCTTCTTTGAGCGCCTCTTTTCATGGAATGCGATAGTAACTTCCGGGTACGATGCGTTCGGAGAGTACCAGCGCCTCCAGAATCTTGTAGGGGAGAAAGACGGGCAGATCGCAGAGCTTGTGTCAAAGAACCGGGATCTCCTGAAAGATGCCGAGTACAATCGTGAACGGTCGGTCCAGGTACAGCAGGAACTTTCCTCCGAACAGATCCGGTACCAGTCGATCAATGACCGGATGGCAGAGAACATACAGTCCCTCAACGAGAAGATCACCGGGAAGGAGCGGGAACGGGCCACGGTTGCCGAGGCACAGGCAAACAGCGAGGATCATATTCTCCGGCTCAAGAGCGATATGGTGATGTTGGCTGCAAAGAACGAGGACCTGCTCTCAAAGATCAGCGAGCGGGAGAACGAGTCCGGGGGTCTTGTTGCTGCGGACAAGAAGAACCAGCAGTCCATCACCCGGCTCACAACGGACCTCTCGGTATCGCAGAGCAAGTACGACTCACTCAACACACAGTTCATTGAGGCGCAGAAATCCCTGGCTGAATTACGGCAGCGGGAAGAGGAGCGGACCCGGGAGCATGATTCCCGGGTCACCGAGCTGATGTCCCTGAAAAAGCAGCTGGAGGACGACCGCCTCCGGGTTCAGGTGGAACGGGATGCCGAAATCCGTGCAGAATTTGCCGATATGGAGCAGACCTGGAGAAAGCACGAGGAGGTTGTTGAGCAATCCCTTCGATCGATCTGCCAGCGGCACACAATCGAATACTGTGACAAGGAAAAATTCCCGGTCTCGGGAAAGAAGCCGGATAACTCGGTCATCATTGCAGACCAGTACGTGATCTTTGATGCCAAGAGCCCGAAGAACTCCGATGAGCTCGGGAATTTCCCCCTCTATATCAAGAACCAGGCCGAGGCTGCAAAGAAGTATGCCAGGGAGGAGAATGTCAAGAAGGACATCTTCCTTGTCGTGCCGGCAAACACCCTTAGTTACCTCGACGAGTTCCACCTGGATATGGCCGATTACCAGGTGTATATTGTTACGCACGAATGCCTGGAGCCGGTGGTGCTTGCCCTCCGGAAGATTGAGGATTACCAGTTCATCGACCAGCTGAGCCCCGAGGACCGGGAGAACATCTGCCACGTTATTGGCAAGTTTGCCCATGCAACCAAACGCCGCATCCAGATTGACAATTACTTCTCGAACGAGTTCATCAGCATTCTCCAGAGTTGCAGTTCCCTGCCCGAAGAGATCATCAAGAAAGTCGTGGACTACGAGAAGGCCGAGAAGATGAATCCTCCGATGGAGAAGCGCAAGAAACTGATCCCGATCAAGGAGCTGGAGCATGAGATCAAGGTGATCACGAAAGAGGCCGAGGCCCGTGAGATCGATCTGACTGCTGTTACAAAAGAGCGGATCGAGATGATCCCGCTCGACAAGTTCTTAGAATAATTCACGCATTTTTTCTCCCGGCAGGTTGACCACATAGTATGGCAGTGCAGTCTTCCCCGGGCTCTTTGGATCGGGACGTATCCTTTGAGTACGGACTTCCCGGGGAAGCACTGGAGGATTTCGTTAACCGTTTTGTGACTGCTGCTCAGGAAGATCCCTTCTCCAGCTGGCTGTTACTTCCCACAAAAAGGCTCGTGCTGCAGGTCACCGGTCAACTGACAGAGAAGAGTATTCCTTTTATCCCTTCGCGCATCTGCACTCCTGATGGATTTTGCAGGTGCCTGTTTGAAGAGAACCGGACGGTCGAGCGGGTCCTGTCGGACAGTGAATCAAAACTCCTGCTCAGCGATCTTCTTGAGAAAAATGCAGATGAGATCCCGCTCTTCATCATCCGTGATCATCCGAACCCGGGAACGGTCAGTGATCTCACGCAGTTCATGCATGTCACGATGATGAGGAAAGTTGCGTTTCCTGAATGTCTCCTGGAGCTCCAAAGCGACAAGAGCAATCAGATTGACACAATCATCACGGCCTACCGGAACCGGTTGGGGGAACTGGATCTCTTCGATAGTGATACGATCCTTGAATGGACGATCGACTTCCTGGACCGCTGCGAAGTATCGCCGCTTGGGAACGTCTTCATCTATGGCTTTCACGAACCCGCTCCGCTTGAAGAGGATCTGCTGGACACCATAGCGGAGCATGCAGGGAATGTTTCCCTCTTTATTCCTGAGGGGATTGATCAGAATATTTTCAGGAACCGGGCTGCGGCCGGCACTCAGCGGGTTCCTGATCCCTCATCACTCCCGGCTAAAATCACCGGCCTCTTCTCGGAGACCGGGACGCTTGCCTCGGGTGATTTTCTCCGGGTGCAGACGTTTCCCACCCGGTATGCCGAAGTCTATGGCATCGCTGCGGAGATCAGCCGGCTGAACGCTGCCGGGACACCCCTTTCCGATATCGCCGTAGTTTTTCCGGATCTTCATGGCAGTGATTACGGGCTTATCGATGAGATATTTCAGGAGTTTGCGATTCCCTGGAACTCTGCCGTCAGCCCGAAATTATCCCGGGCACCGGTCATCCAGTTCCTCTCCGGTATTGCCGGTCTCGTTGCACGCGGGTACGCCCGCGAGGATGTTGTCCGGCTGATCGCGAGCCCGTTTTTTACCCGGGATACGGTGCCGCTGCACTCTGCTGAGGTTGACCTGGTATCCCGGTATGCCCGGATTGACGGCCCCCGCCCTGACTGGATACGACAGCTGGAATGGCTCCATACAGAATTAGAGAACCCGGAACGGGCAAAGAATTACCCTGGCATTTCGGTCCATACTGTTGAACGCGTGCTGGAGGGGATCCGGCACCTCATCCGGGACCTGGATAATCTTTCGGGAAAGAAACTGCTCCGGGATCATATCAGCGGGTTTAACCATTTCTTAAAATTATGGAACCTTCCCCACCTCTACGCCGCCCCGGAGGAACCTATCAAGGAGCGGGAGATCCAGGCATGCCGGAAGTTCTCATCCCTTCTTGAGGTTCTGGCTCATGCGGCCTGGATTCCGGCCGATGAACCCATCGATGCGCAGGAATTCGCCCGGTTGATCACCTCCCTTGGGGAAGAGGGGGATGAGAGCGGTCTGCAGGATGCCACGGGAGTTGCGGTCCTCGGTCCCCACGAATGCCAGCACCTGAAGTTCCCCATCGTCTTTATCGGGGGACTGGTGGAGGGCACCTTTCCCCGGCTGACCCCCCGCCTTCCCTTCACCAATTCTTTGGAGAATGCCCGGATGGGAACGCGTTCGCTATCGGAGATCCTCCGGGAAGAACAGTATTATTTCATCGCAGCCCTGCTCTCGGCCGAGAAGACCGTGTACCTGAGCGCCCCGCTGGCCGATGGGGAGAAGCCGCTGCTCACCTCAGCATTCTTCGAACGGGTCCGGATGCGGACAGGGGATCAGCCGTGGCCGGATGCCGGCGGGATGGTTCCTGCCTCCCGGCGCACTGCTGCTGTTCATGCGGGTACTGATATCCGCGATCAGAAGATTTGTGCAGCACTCACCCTGGTACCGGATTCTCAGGAAATCAGCGACCTGGTGGAACGGATCAACATGGAGCGGTTCTACCGCCGGGGTACCTGCGATTCACCCTATGATGGGATTCTTTCGGACGAATCGATCCGTGCCGTGCTTGCCGAGCGCTATGGCCCGGCACATGTGTACTCCCCGACAAGCCTGGAGACCTATGCCAGCTGCCCGTTCGAGTATTTCCTCAACCGGGTGATCAATATCAGGGCGCTGCCGGAGGTGGAGCCGAACCTCTCGCCCGGCGATCGCGGGACGGCCATCCACGATATCCTGAGTATCTTTTACCGGCAGTGGCGTTCGGCAGGCCAGACCCGGGTGAATCCCGCATCGCTGGTAGATGCCACCGAGATGATCCTCCGTATCGCAACCGAAGAACTCGACACGTACTCGTTCCAGAGCCCGCTCTGGGATGCCACCCGGATCCAGATGCTTGGCGACCGGCATACCGGGCCCGGGTACTTTGAACGATTTTTGGCGCATGAGACGGAGGAATCAGATTCTCCCCTTGTCCCGTCGCTCTTTGAATATTCCTTTGGCATGGGGACAACCGGATCGGACGATCCTCTGTCATCTCCTTCACCGGTTGAACTCGCTTCACCGGATGGTGAACGAAAGGTCTTCATCCGGGGCCGGATCGACCGGATCGATCTCACGCCGGATGGGAACTTTCTGATCTATGATTACAAGTCCGGCTCGCAGCATCCCAGGAGCAAGGATATCGAGGCGGGGACTGCCCTGCAGTTGCCGCTCTACCTGCTCGCGTTCGAGAAGATCACCGGCAACCACGGGATCGGCGGGGGCTACTACACGATCCGACGCGAGGTGGACCGGAGCATGGTGCTCGCGGATGCGGCTGCCCGGGAGCTGATGATGTCGCGGCCCAAAGTATCAAAGGATTTTGCCGGCACCATCCGGCATTCACAGGATTGTGCGTTCAGGTATATTGACGGGATCCGGAACGGCAGCTTCCCGCTCCCCCGGGAAGAGGAATGCCCGAATAAGTATTGCGAGTTCAAGCGGATCTGCCGCTTCGATCCCTACCGGGTCTTTGATGTGCAGGAGGAGACCTGATCATGGCAGCTACCGAACGGCAGGGAGAAGCGATCACCCTGCATGACAAGAGCATGGTGGTCACGGCCGGGGCCGGCACCGGCAAGACCTACGTGCTGGTCCAGAAATATATCGATCTCCTCCGGACCCGTGGCGTTACGGTGCCGCAGATCCTTGCCCTGACGTTCACCGACAAGGCAGCGGCCGAGATGAAGGAGCGGATCCGC
Source organism: Methanomicrobiales archaeon (assembly GCA_025358115.1). Taxonomy (GTDB): domain Archaea; phylum Halobacteriota; class Methanomicrobia; order Methanomicrobiales; family Methanospirillaceae; genus Methanoregula. The sequence continues at coordinate 67,657 of JANYKQ010000047.1, forward strand.
ACCGAGCTCCTCCGGCAGGATGGCCCGCAGTGGGCAAAGGCGGCCGAGGATTTCATGATCGCGCCGGTCCAGACCTTCCATTCGTTCTGCGCCCAGGTGCTCCGGGAGTTCCCGATCGAGGCCGGCCTGGAGCCGGGTTTCGCTGTGCTGGACGAACAGCAGGTCTCGCGGATCCACAGCATCGCGTACGAGGAACTGATCCATACACGGCAGGCAGGCCCGGCCAACGAGGCGCTGATCCATGTCCTCTCGATTACGGACCAGAACGGCTTAAAGACCATACTCTCCGCACTCTATGGCAAGCGGGAGCAGTATGCACGGTTCTTTGCAGCGCTTGAGGCTGATGAAACACAGGTGCTCGCGGCGTGGAAACTCGAAGTCGACCTCTTCCGGGATGGGGAGATCGCGGCACTCCGGAAAGATCCCTCGTTCTCCTCCTGCCTCCGGACCCTTCTGGGCCTCGCGTCCGCGTACGAGGGGGTTGATGACAAGGCTGCGGTATTCCTGCAGGAGATCCGTCCCCTCCTTTTACGGCTATCAGCGCCGGCAAACCCCGGGGAGTTCTGTTCGGCTGCTACCGAACTGGTAAAAAAGAAGCCCGGCAATATCGGGAGCAAGAAGCTCTGGAAGGAATCAGATCTTGAGGACTTTAAGAAATCCCGCAAGGACCTGAACGAGATCATCGAGCGGAAGAGTTCCCTCTTCCGGATGACGGTTGATACCACTGACCCGGTCATCACCGGGTCGGTCCGGTTCCTCCGGGATCTCTCGGTGGTATTCACCCGGTACGGGGAGCTGGCCGGCAATGGCAAGGCTTTGGCCGGGGGTCTCGACTTCTCGGACCTGATCCTCCATGCCCGCCAGCTGTTCGTGGAACAGCGGGCACTCGTGGCAACGCACTTCATGCCCCGGTTCCGGTACATCCTGGTCGACGAGTTCCAGGACACGGACGTATCCCAGTTCGATATCATCCTCTCCATCATCGGGACCCCGTCCCCCTCAACGGACTGCCTCTTTATTGTGGGGGACCCCAAGCAGTCGATCTATCTCTTCCGCGATGCGGATGTGACGCGATTCAAGGAGGCGCAGGAGATCATTGCGGCCTCCTGTAAGGGCCGGGTGGTGAACCTCGATACCAGCTTCCGGAGCACGAAGGAGGTGATTGGCCTTGCAAACCTCATCTTCTCCCGCCTGCTCGCGTCAGCGGAAAAACCGTGGGAGTTCGGGTACGAGCCGGTCAACATATCAGAGAGCCGCGCCGGTCATGCCGGTTCCTTCGAACTGCTCCTCCCCCCGAAGGGTAGCGATGCGGCCGGGACGAAGCGCAACGAGGCCGGTATGCTGGCCCGGCGGATCCACAGCATTGTCAATGCCCGGCCGCTCACCGTGTACGAAGAGCTGCCGGACCATACGTTCATTGAGCGCCCGGCCCGGTACGGCGATATCGCGATTTTGCTGGAGGCGAGGACCAGCCTCTCGTATTACCTTTCAGCGCTCGGCGAGTACGGGATTCCCTTCTATGTCCACGGGGGGACCGGGTTCTACCACCGGCAGGAAGTGTACGATCTCGCGAATATCCTTGCGTTCCTCGAACACCGGCATGACAACGTGAGCCTTGCCGGGATCCTGCGATCCCCGTACTTCGGGCTTCCGGATACGGAACTCTTCAGCATTGCGCAGGAGAACGGCCGGACCCTGTGGGAGAAGTTGCTCGCGTACGCGGACCGGACCGGTCCCGGGCCGGCAGCACGGGCCCGCGACCTTCTTACATCGTGGCAGCAGTACGCCGGCCGGACCGGCATTGTTGCGCTGCTGCGCCGGATTCTTGCGGAGTCCGGGGTCTACACGGTCTATGCCGCTCTTCCGGCCGGAGAACAGATTCTTGCCAACATCGAGAAGCTGGTCAGCATGGCCCGGAACCGCGAGGAGGCGGGGAACTATGCGCTCGCTGACTTCACCGCCGATCTCCGGGCCGCGATGGACGAGGACGAACGGGAAGGCGAAGCCCCCCTCGATACGCTTGCGGAAAATGCCGTCAACATCATGACGGTCCACGCGGCCAAGGGCCTGGAGTTCCCCATCGTGTTTGTCCCGGACATGGGGTCTGGTTTCCGGGACCGCCCCGGCCCCATCATGATTGGGGACAACCCGCTGCTTGTGGGGGTTCGGGTTCCTGATCCTTCGAATAATTATGAGATGACGGAGAGCGCCGTGCTGGTGATGCTGCGGGAGTTGCAGCGCCAGAAGGAGCGGGCCGAGCGGAAGCGGTTGTTGTATGTAGCGTTGACGCGGGCCCGGGATCACTTGTTCATGAGCGGGACTGCGCCGGAGGATTCTCTGTTATCTTTTGATCTGGGCCGGTCCCGGATTGAGTGGGTGTTTACTGCGTTATCGGTGACGGGGGATGCGATAGCTGCGGGGGGGCTGGTGTTGGCTGACGGTCTGCGTCTTTCGATTGTTTCGGATCCTCTGGTGATTCCTGCGGAGACGGGGCGGGTTT
>JANYKQ010000079.1 GCA_025358115.1 Methanomicrobiales archaeon
CAAGGATGAAAAGACCATCCGGCTCTACCGCGACCTGTACAAGGTACCGCAGAACGTGCTGGATGAGTTTGTCGATCCGCTGACCATTGTCCGGCACTTTGCCGGCGAATACCAGCGGGTCATGACGGCCTGCGGGCTCTCTATCGACTGGCGCAGGCGGTTTACCACGGTCGACCCGACCTACAGCAGGTTCATCGAATGGCAGTGGAAACATCTCTTTGAGGCGGGCCACGTCATCAAGGGCGTGCACCCGGTCCGGTACTGTACCGTGGATGACAACCCGGTCGGCGACCACGACCTGCTCGAAGGGGACAAGGCCGAAGTCGTCAAGTTCACCCTCGTGATGTTCCGGTACGGCGATGCCTTCATCCCTACCGCAACTCTCCGCCCCGAGACCATCCATGGCGTGACCAATCTCTGGGCCAACCCAACCGTTACTTACGTAAAGGCGCTCGTTGACGGCAAGGCCTGGATCGTATCCAAAGAAGCAGCCGAGAAACTCGCCCTCCAGGACCACACTGTTGAGATCAGGGAAGAGATCCCCGGAAAGGATCTGATCGACAAGAAGGTCTCCCACCCGCTCTGCGGTGAGATCATCATTCTCCCCGCGGAGTTCGTGGACCCCGACATGGCCAGCGGTCTCGTCATGAGCGTTCCCGCCCATGCACCGTTTGACTACATTGCGCTTCGCGACCTCCAGCAGGCCGGAAAATATACTCAGATCAAGCCGATACCGTTGATCAAAGTCGAAGGCTATGGCGAGTGCCCGGCCCAGTTTGCCGTAGAGAAAGCCGGCATTGCCAACCAGATGGACAGCCGGATGGATGCCCTCACGCAGGAGATCTACTCCGCAGAATTCTCGAAAGGCAAGCTCTTCGAGAAGTACGGCGGAAAGCCGGTCCGGGTTGCCCGGGACGAAGTCGGCCTCCTCATGATCGAGAAGTACGATTCGGCTATCATGCACGAGTTCGACCAGCGGCCCGTCATCTGCCGGTGTGGCAACAAGGTACGGGTCAAGATCCTGCACGACCAGTGGTTCCTGAAGTATAGCGACCCGGCCTGGAAGAAACAGGTGAGCGACCACCTCGGGGATATGTCTCTCGTGCCCTCCGAAGTCCGGACCGAGTTCGATCGCACGGTGGACTGGCTCAAGGACTGGGCCTGCACCCGCCGCGTGGGACTCGGCACCCGCTTCCCGTGGGACACCACCCAGCTGATTGAGCCCCTCTCGGACTCGACTATCTACATGGCGTACTACACGATCGCCCACAAAATCCGCGAGATCGATCCCAAGCTCCTCACGCCCGAAGTCTTCGATTACATCTTCCTCGGGAAAAAATCCGATGACCTGCCCGAGAAGAAGAAACTCGATGTGATGCGCAACGAGTTCCTTTACTGGTACCCGTACAATTACCGGTTCTCGGCCAAGGATCTCATCTCCAACCACCTCACCTTCCAGATCTTCCACCATGTCTCGATCTTCCCGAAGGACAAACTCCCGGCGGGCATGGTTGTATTCGGCATGGGTCTTTTGAACGGGGCCAAGATGTCCTCGTCGAAAGGCAACGTCTTCCTGCTCGAGGATGCCGTGGCAGAATTCGGTGCCGATACCGTGCGGATGTTCCTCATGGGCAGCGCCGAGCCGTGGCAGGACTTTGACTGGCGCAATGAACTGGTCATCTCGACCAAGAAGCAGATCGAGCGGTTCTATTCGACCATTATGGAGATGAAGGATGCCGGAGGCGAACCGCACGATATCGACAAGTGGCTGGTAAGCCGGCTCCAGTCGCATATCGAGCGGACCACCGATGCGCTCAACAACTTCCAGACCCGGCAGGCACTCCAGGAAGCCTACTTCGGGATCGAGACCGACCTGAAGTGGTACCGCCGAAGGTTACCGGAGAACTGCGATGGCAGCCGGGAACTCCACACGCTCTGCTCGGTCTGGATCCGGCTCCTTTCGCCGTTCATCCCGTTCACGACCGAGCACCTGTGGAAGGAGATGGCAGGAGAAGGACTTGTCTCGTTCGCCCCCTGGCCGGTTGTGGACAAGAAACTCTTCAGCCCCCGGGTCGAACTTTCCGAAGAACTCCTCTCCCGCACGGTAGAGGATATCGAGTCGATCATGAAGCTGATCCAGATCACGCCCAAGGCCATCACGATCGCTCTTGCGCCGGAATGGAAGCACAACATCTTCCGGACGATTGCCACAGCATCGGATCGCACCACCGTGATCAAGGAGATCATGAAGGATGACTCCATGAAGAAGCGGGGCAAGGATGCAACAGATGCCGCCAAGCAGTGCACCACGCTCATCCACCGCCTGCCTCCGCAGGTTGTTGCACCACTGGCTATGGACCCGATCAATGAGCGGGACGTATTCGAATCTGCCCGGGCTTTCCTCGAACAGGTCTTCGGGGTGCCGGTCCATATCACCGATGCTGAAGATGGTGTGCACCTGAAAGCTGCAACCGCATTGCCGTTCAAGCCGGCTATTATTATTGAATAATTTTCTTTTTTTTTAGACAGATGACAGATAAGCCAGACTCATTGTTTTTTCAAAAATAGAACCGGTAAATTCTGGCCATATTTTTCTCATGAATATGAATCCGGATTAATTGATGCAGGAATGATTTCCGCAGGTTAAAATATAATCAGACTGAAAATATTTGATTATACCATATTGACAAGACGAGATGCCGAATATGTTTCCGTTTTGATTAAAGGATGATCGTCTTGATTTCCCAACGGGTTTTTTTATTTCATGTCGTGATTTTAATATTTTTATTAGTTAGCATAACAACACCGGTATCGGCAGCCATCCATACCCTGAACCCCGGGGATTCGATCCGCCAGAACATTACCGATGCAACAGCCGGAGATACAATCATCCTGAACCCGGGGACCTATACCGAGAATGGGATCACGGTTGACAAGAACATCAGGATACAGGCCAACACTTCATACAGTCATACGGCTGCCGAAACTATTATTGATGGTGGAAATCACCAGATCATGACCGTATCTGGCGGTGTCAACCTGGTCATAGACAGCCTGACCCTGCAGAACGGATTGAGCGTAAACGGGGGGGCTATCGCTAATTCCGGCACCATCACCATCTCTGATTCTGTATTCACCAGCTGCTCGGGGGCCAATGGCGGCGCGATCTTTAACAACAATGGTGGAACCCTCATCATCTCTTCCACCACATTCTCTGACGGTTCAGCAACCAATGGAGGTGAAATATTTAATAACGGTGGCACCCTCACCATCTCGTCCACAACATTCTCCGACTGCACTGCAACCAACGCTGGCGGTGCGATCTACAACGATGCCGGTACTCTCACCATATCCTCCACAACGTTCTCCGGTTGCTCGTCTGTCGCTGGCGGTGCGATCTATACCGATGCCGGCACTCTCATTATCAGCACTACAACGTTCTCCGGTTGCTCGGGCGGCAATGGGGGTGCAATCTTAAGTATATCGGGTTCACTGACCATATCATCCACTGCATTCATCAAATGTTCAGCTGATGTGGATGGTGGTGCAGTCTATGCTTCCACATCCACACTCCTCGTAGATCATTCTTCAAGCTTCAGAAACTGCACAGCCGCAGCGGGGAGAGGCGGTGCAATCAAGTATGCCGGAACCAGCTTTACCATTAACTCCGCTGACTTTGTCAACTGCTCAACATCATTAAGCGAGGGGGGGGCGATCTTTGCGAATAAAGGCAGCATCACTTCTGCTACATTCACCGACTGCTCAGCACCAACTGGTGGAGGCGCGATCTTTTTCAACGCAGGAACCAGCACCCTGGACAAATGTATTTTTACCAGATGTTCAGCAGTCTCCGGTGGAGCGGTCTTTAATAACTGGAGCAAACTCACAATCTCGGATACTTCATTTATTTCCTGCTCTGGTACCAATGGCGGTACAATTTTTAACAATGGCAGCACCCTCATCATCTCCTCTTCCACCTTCACCAACTGTTCAGCAACCACTGATGGCGGAGCAATTTATATTGGATCTGGTGGGATCGGTGTGACCATCACATCATCAACATTCACTGGCTGCACGGCAGTAAACAGCGGTGGTGCAATCTATTCTGTTGCTCCGGCCGCCAGTATGAGCACCGTTGTGAACTTCTCCCGGTTTTACCAGAACACAGCAGGTTCGGGTGCAGCCATATACAACACCGGTGGCGTCAGCGCTTCGTACAACTGGTGGGGTACAAATACCATCCTTCCAGCGTATGTAAGTGGAACCGGAACAACAACCTCCGGCCCATATCTTATGCTCAGCACCACAACAACCTCACCATCCATCACTTCGGCCCAGACATCCCTGATAAAGGCATATCTCACGTATGATTCGACTGGCATCAATACTCGTACGGAGGGCCATATCCCGAACGGCACCCCGGTAATGTTCACTATCTCCAGCGGCCCCGGCTCACTCTCAGCGGCTGCCAATACCACGACGCTCGGGGCTGCCGAGACCACGTTCATTCCTGACGGTGCCGGCACCACCGTCATCAACGCAATCGTTGACGGTCAGACGGTCAACACCACGGTCACGGTGCCCGGGCCGGTATTCACCGGCACGCCCAGGTCCGGTACCGCACCGCTCTCGGTCACCTTCACCGACGCCTCGGTGGGATCGCCGACCATGTGGAACTGGTCGTTCGGCGATGGGCAGTGGTACAACACAACGGTTGCCGCAAACCCGGTGCATACCTATACGGGTGCCGGGACGTACACAGTGAGCCTGACAACAACTATCAGCGGGACACCCTGCACGCACTCCCGGGCCGGATACATCAGCGTGTCCAACCCCTCCCCCGCGTTATCATCATCCGGCGGCGATGACGCACCGGGCGGGACATCCGGCACCGGCAATACCGGACACCAGCAGCTCGCTCCCCTGGAGAATGGGGTGAACGTCAACGTGGGCGGGAACTCCGGGATCACCAGTGTCCTTGTCATCGGTAATGGTCTCGATAACCTTATCGTCACCGGTACCGTGCGGCCTGGGCCGGGCACGGGTGTTTCACCGGCACCTGGAACCACATACCAGTACATCGACCTCGTCCCGGCCCAGTTCACCTCCATTGACGGTGCAACAATCACCTTCACCATCCCGGTCTCGTGGCTGGAAGAACACCACATTCTTCCGGAGAGTATTGTATTATACCACTTCATCAACGGAGCCTGGGTAGCTCTCCCGACAACCGTTGTAACAACCGCAAACGGGATGTTTACGTTCGCTGCAACCACCCCTTCGTTCTCGCTCTATGCAATCAGTGGCATGCCACATGCCGCTTCCACCTCAAACCAACAGGTCCAGACCTTTGGCGATCTTGCAGGAGCACCCGCAACCAGCCCGGCACCGGCCAGGCTTGCACCACCGGAACCGCAGACCACAACCGTGCCGGCACCGACCGTGAAACCTGACGGGGGATTCCCGGTTCCGGTCCTTGTAATTGCCATTGCCGGTATCATCATCGTTGCTGCCGGCGGATTTATGGTCCGGCGCTGGTGGATCCGGAGGCAGAACCCGGCGCTTTTCAAGGAGTATGACTGAGCAGGGGCAATGGCACTGACATTCAGGCCGGCGATCATCATCAAATAATTTTCTTTTTTCCGTAACCTCCGGGTTTAACACCGGTTTTTCAGTAAGATCAGGATGTGTCCCAGACATCAGACCGGGTTGTTTTCCCCATGACTGACGATCCCAGGCACGCAGGATTACCAGGGGGGGAAGACACCGGGTTACCGCAAAAAAAACGAAATTAATCTTTCATTTCAAAACCTTAAAACTTATTTTAACCGCGTATCGTTCATCCCCGGCAACACAGAAGATATAATTTCGTTTTGCAAAAAGTGCAATACCGGGAAAAATATATTTCAATCGCCATCCGGAAAAATGCCCATCATGGTATGATGCCCCCGGTGTGATACCATGACGGGTGAATAAGATGAAGGACATTTTCTCCATTGGTTTTGCCCGATCGTTGTTCTCCCGATAACTGTCATCCCAGTGTATGGCATCCCTGAGAACAACCAAGGAGTGATTCTATGAAAGAAACAAAAAAAAGGACAGGAAAACTTTTCTCTGTGGTTTTTACCATAGCAGTGATCTGCCTGATGGCTGCCGCGATAATTCCCGGCGCTGAGGGCGCTTCGAACGTAAATCTTGGAACATCTGGTAATTTCGTGATTCTGTCACAATCAGGAATCACCAATATTCCTACATCTGCTCTTACCGGAGATGTTGGGACGAGTCCTATCACCGGTGCATCAATTACCGGATTAAGTTGTACAGAAGTGACCGGGACAATATATACGGTCGATGCTGCCGGCCCGGTATGCCGGGTGATAGACCCGTTCTTACTGTCAGTGGCTGTAGGGGACATGCAGACCGCGTACACGGATGCCACCGGGCGACCGATGGAATACCTTAACATTGGAGCTGGTGGAGAAATTGGCGGGCTGACACTCGCTCCGGGTACGTATACGTTTACTACTCCCGTGACAATATCGACAGACCTCACCCTTGCGGGAGGCCCCAATGATGTATGGATATTCCAGATACCCGATACTCTCAATATTGCCTCCGGGGGTGTCGGCACGGGTAAGCAGGTTATCCTCAGTGGTGGCGCACAGGCAAAGAACATCTACTGGCAAGTGGCTGGTGCAACGACACTGGGAACATACTCTGTGTTCAATGGAAATATTCTGGATAAAACAATGATTGCGCTACAAACCGGTGCAACCTTACACGGAAGAGCATTGGCGCAGACCGCGGTTACCATGGACCAGAATACATTGACTATCCCGGAAATTATTCTTCCGCCAACACCGACACCTACCCCGACTCCAACACCAACACCAACACCCAGACCAACACACACACCAAAGCCCTGCAGTGATTTCATTACCGGTGGCGGATGGATCAATGACAAAGCAACCTTCGGCGTCTCCGGTGGCATCAAGAACGACAAGCCCTGGGGTGATCTCTCCTTCAATGACCATAATGGTGTGAAGGTCAAGAGCACGAGCGTAACCGCTTACAGCGTAATCGATCCCGTGACACGTAAGATCGAAGGTATTGCCAGGGTCAATGGTAAAGGATCCTTCGCTTACACGGTGATTGTTGCTGACAATGGCGAGCCCGGCCGCACCAGGGACACCTTCAGTCTGCAACTCTCGAACGGTTACAGCGCTTCAGGCACCTTAAAGGGCGGCAACATCCAGCTCCACAAGGAATGCGGAAGGCCGTATGATCACGACGACAAAGAGAGATATGATGATAAAAATGAGAGAGACGGTCATAATAACTGCGGGAACGATCGTTTGAATGAGAGGGATCTCTTTGACCAGTTCCACAACAATAACAATGACCGGAACAACCACTAAAAACTACTATTTTTTTTTATTTTCCCTCTTTGTAAGATCATTGAAAAATATTGGCGGAGATCGCTGGCAGCAGGACCCGGCCCCCACGGCCGACACCACAGCCTCTTTTCACTGCACAAAGGTGTTGTTCTCCCGCCGGAAATATTTCACCGGAGATCCTAAACAAGGGGTCTGGTCATTGCAAAAAATGGAATAATCCGGGGAGTATATCTCCCGGTCCAGCATTAAGAGTGACCATTGACGAGTATCCCATGGCCATGATTAAAAAAAGGACCAGAAAAATACCCACGGTTGTTTTTACTCTAGCCCTGCTTTTTCTGATGGCCGGCTCAATAATTCCCGGCGTGAATGGCGCAGACCCGGTGGATCTCGGGACTGCCGAAAATTTTGCGGTCCTGGCCAAATCGGCGATCACCGATACCTTATCATCATCTGTTATTTCCGGCGATGTTGGACTGAGTCCGACTACCGGTGCAGCTATTGTCGGATTTGATTCATGTACACAAGTGTCCGGGGCCGGGAAGATAATTTACAAGGTCGATGCTGCGGGCCCGGTATGTGCTACGAACAACCCAGCGTTAGTGGGCACCGCGGTAGCCGATATGGAAACCGCGTACTCAAATGCCAATTCAGGAACAGCCGATTTTCCGGTCATCGGTGGCGCAGATCTCGGCGGGCGGACACTCATCCCTGGGAACTACTCATGGACGGGGGCCGTGACCATAGGAAACGATGTCACGCTGGACGGCCAGGGCGATGCGAATGCGGTCTGGATCATCAGGACAGCAGGTGCTCTCACACTGGGCGCGGGTAAAAAGATTATCCTCATAAACGGTGCACAGCCAAATCACGTATTCTGGACAACCGCCGGCTATACGGAACTGGGAGCCGATTCTGTTTTCAACGGGAATATCCTGGCGGCCGGGTATATTACTGTCAACAATGGCGCAACCCTGAATGGAAGAGCATTGGCCCAGACAGCAGTTACCCTGGAAAAGAATACGGTGTCCGTCCCCGTGCCGAGAGTGGGGCCGGGTGTGGATTTCACCTACACGAACCATACCGGGACTGCACCTCTCACGGTGGCCTTTACGGATATTTCCAGTCATGATCCAACTGCAACGATAACCAGCTGGGCCTGGGACTTCGATAATGACGGTACTGTTGACAGCACCCTCCAGAACCCGGTCTACCTGTACGATACGGCAGCAATATACACACCAAACCTGACCGTTACTGATAGTTACGGGGCAGTAGCTTCAAAGATCGATACAGTTACCGTGTACCAGGCCCCGGTGGCAGATTTCTCATCGAGTCCTGCAAGCGGACCAACATATCTTACTATTTCATTTACCGATCTCTCCACAACGGATCCTTCTGCAACAATAACAAGCTGGGCATGGGATTTCGACAATGATGAAATTATTGATAACACCACCCGGAACCCGCAATACATGTTCTATACCGTAGGAGATCATCCGGTGAACCTGACCATCACAGATAGTAACGGGGCAACGAGTACCAAAATCGATACAATCACCGTGACTCCGGCAGTAGTGGGAATAACGGTCACAAACGTGCCCTTTACCCTGGCACTTAATCCGGATATGACCTCAACAAGTACCGATATCCAGTTCTATGTCAATAGTACAACAAACTGGCAGGTTGCAGCCTATGATGCAGATCCCACCACCAGTGGATTTATGACACACTATGTGACGAATCCAGCGCCGGGGTACGTAATCCCGGCAGTGCACCTCACCCGGCCCTTTATGGTTCGGCATAATTTCAATGATCTGTATGAAAATCTCCCCGCCGGCAGCGGTTCAGCCACCCTGATACAATCCGGTACTCCGGAAGAATCCGGCACTGCATACCTGTTAGGGATCCAGCAGGATGTTACCATGGAAGATTCTGTTCTTCCCGTGAATAATGTCTACCGCATCGTGGTGACACTCACGGTCAGCAGTACCTGATAGTCCCTTTTTTACCGTCAAAAAATACCGGGATGAAAAACCAGTGTATTTTGCAACCGTGAGGATTGGTGCATCAGACCGGGAAAATTTCCCGGGTACGCCTGTTCGCGAAAGGGTCCAAAACACCCGGGAATTTATTTGAGGGGGTATTTTTTCCCGGGGTGCATGAAGATTCCCACCCGGTAATATGAGTAATAAGCATCTTTGCATCAGGGGTCCGCTTCCTGGCGTGAGGTTTTCTCAGGACCTTGTCTTTTCAATACCGGGTATTTTATTGAATTCAAACCATCGGCAGCACTGCGGGACCCGATCCCGGAACACCACGACGGGACAGGGTAATGACTCCAGTTCCAACGACCATTGCCCTGGGGACAAGGAGCCGGGGTTACCGTCCGATCCTTTACGGGCGTTTAAGTGCTGTTGCGGGACGGGGGATTTTGCGTCTTGCAAAGGGAAGCGATTACTCCGACTGACTGATCAAAAGAATGCCTCTTTTCGTGGCCGGTTGCTGGTTTTGGGCATGGATCCAATTACAAAAACAACACCCGGTAAAACAGATCGTGGAGTAATTGCCTTTTTTAATATATGACCGCAGAAAACTCCCCGGAAAAAATGAGGGAAAGACTTTCCCTGCACATAAAAAAATGGTTTTATTCGTTCTTTCTCTTCCAGGTCCCAAAGATTACGACCATCATACCCAGAGCGAGAAGGATCGTTGTGATAGGAACGGGGGCAGGAGCACTTCCGTATTCTCCACTGGTAACGGTAACCTGCGTTGGGGCCAGGGAGGGGCTTTTCACTTCCACCAGCGAGGTAGCTGAGTCGAGGAGTGCTCCATTCTCAAGGCTTACTTCCGATTTCACGCTATAAGTTCCCGGAGACAGGGACTTGCCAAGCGAAACATCATAGGTAACCGTATTTGTGGGGATAATGGCAAAGACCGACGGATCGGTGCTGGCGGTAGCGGTCACGTTTCCCCCGCTATCCGATACGGTCACGGTATTTCTGGTGCTATAGTACAGGACATTGCCGGTATTTTTTAAGGAGGTGATAATATGGAGGGGTTTTCCGATAATCGGTTCCGAGGCTTTGATTTCTGATATCGTACCTGTCTTCTGGAGATTGGAATTGGCAATGGTGATCATGACCGGGACAGATATTGCGGTAACGTATGCCGTTGTCCCGCTCATGGCGGGGGCATTATGAAGTGAGATCATGGCATAGCGCCCGCCATCCCCGACATCTTTTGGTATAACGATTGTCGCCGTGATCTTTTTGGATTCCCCGGGGTTCAGGTGAAATGATCCGGTGTCGAGCGTGATAAAATTCCGGGCAGAGTACGGGCTGGTATCATCTGCCGGGGACAGGGAGGAATAACTCTGATCTGCAGTCTGTCCAAAACCCAGGACATCGATGGCGATATCCATAGGTACATCGGTCGCCGTTGTACTAACCGTAATGGTATGAGTTACGGTATCCCCGGCATTGACCGTTCCCATATACTTTGCTCCCACAACATTGATGGCTGATGCCGGACCCGGGCAGACAACCATCAAAAGCAGGATACCCAGCAGGAACAATGGATAAAATCGGTTCATAGTGTACATGCTCATCACCTAGAGTTGTCCTATTTGAGAAATTATTTATATAATTCTGCTGTGTCCTGGCAAAATTTGCAAATAGTTTTTTAAAAAGGACTCATGCAGGAATTTCTTTTAAGAGGACAACACCCTGCGAAATGCGATAAAAAAAAGAGATTATGTTGCTGAAACAGTAAATGTGAGTACTGTCCGGTAGAAATGACCGCTCCCCACACGGGTATCGGCCGCTTCAATAGTCTGCTGGAAGTAGGGGTAATTGTAAGTGATTCCAGCAATGCCGGTGAACAGTCCATGCGAGGCATCAGTATTGAGCCACGTTGCCCCATCATTACTTACCTGAAATACATCAGTCAGAATCTTTCCGCCGGCAGTATAGCCAGCCCCATCCCATTCAGCCATTTTTCCTAATGCGGCAGGGTTGGGTTTTCCCGTCGTGGATGCATCAGAGACAGCGATAGACCAGGGCGCATTGGTTGTCACTTTTGTTTGTACCGTATTGGATGTCGTGTTTACATTCACTCCATTTACCATATCCCCGAATGGATTGGATCCACTTACCTCAAGACCGAGAACCAGCGCGGGATTCCCGGACACATCTGCGGTTCCTGAGTCGGCAGCAAGCACTCCCGGGGCAAACAGAAGTATGCTGAGCAGCACACTACTGAGAATTAGAATTTTTTTTACCGTTATCATCTTCATCACTTCTTTTCTCATCCTTCCCCTTTTGAAAGACATGCCACTGTCATTGTTGGACATAATAAACCGGTTCCTGTAAAATAAAATTTATAATAAAAACAGATAATTCTAAAAACAAATTGTGCAACACGTGTTTGCAAATTTTGCAAACGGGCAGCCGGGTATTTTTACGCAGATTTTCTACTAGACTAGTACTACTGTTCGCAATTTAGGGCTGGCATTATGAAGAATAAACCGGTATCCCATTGGATGAAGACAGGCGGGCTCCAGAAGCAGATCCTTTTAATGGGAATTCTTGCTTTGCTTATCATACCCCAGTTGGTTTCCGGGGGAACTACCGGCACTGCAGACATCATTGGAAATATTATCCAGGCCCCCGTTGCCCGGTTCACCGCAAATATTACCGGGGGAATTGCCCCCCTTGTTGTACAATTCACCGATCTCTCCGACAGGGATCCTTCATCCTGGAACTGGGAATTTGGGGACGGGATAACATCCACCCTCCGGAACCCGACTCACACGTATGCAAGCGGGATATATACCGTTAACCTGACCGTGTCAAACGCAGCAGGGAACTCCACGCGGGTATCGTTCCATTACATAACCGTGCTCCCGGCTCAGGCTGGTTCTCCGCAGTCCCCCTCATCATCACCCGGGGGAAGCAGTGGCGGGGGATTCCAGGTACCTGGCCGGTTAAGTCCCCCGGCACAGGTTGTCGTGCCGGAACAAAACCCACCGGGAGGCGTTCAGCGTGCACCGGTACAGATCAGCCAGGGATCACCGACCATTGATCTCTCCCCCTACAGCCAGTTTATGTATACTGATCCCTCATGCAGGCCATACGCAATTATCCAGAGAATCCTGGCGGAACGGACGGGAGCCATCATCTCAGTTTCCGGAAAAACTATTCAGATCATCCGCCCTGATTTTACCCTGAGCATAACTGCTGCATCCATCACCGAGACAGACGGGATCATCAGGGCGGACAATATCCAGTCAATCCTGATTGTATCGGCACCCTTTGAAGCCGATATAAATGGTGTGGGACGGGTTACCTCATCGTTCACTGCTGATATCGCATCCTGGCCTTCGGATGCTTGGCTTACGGTGACCTTTGACGACCCGGTAAACCCCGTTGTGGCTGAAACATTCCAGCGTGCAGTAGCCCACGAGGGTGGGGAAATTCAGGCTATTGCATATACACTGACGGTCCAAAAAACAAACATGGTTTCGACTGCGTGCAGTTGCTCCTATTCACTGGGCGTCTATACGCTGAACATTCAAAAAACAGATAGCACGGCGATACACTCCGCAACCATAACGATGAGTGCCCCCGCTGAATGGGTGAATGCACACGGCGGCATCAATGCCATCGTGATCGGCAGGATTGGCGATGATCAAAAATGCACAATCCTGAAAACCTCTTTTTCAGGATATGATCCGAACGGGAACATGAAATTTGTTGCTGAGTCTCCTGAAGGGCTCTCGGTATTTGGCCTCATTGCAACCAGGACGCCACTTCAAAGCCCGGGCACGAATGGCATGTTCAACCCGGTCGGGGGATTCGGATTCGCAATCCTGGTTCTCCTTATCGTTATGCTCATAACCGGTTACCTTATCTGGAGAAAACGAAGAACCCAGCGTAAAGATACCTCACCACCAGCAGAAAAAAGTAATAATCTCCTGAAGCGGTAGAGCCGCGATGGTATTGCCGTTCAGGCCGGCGATCATAATCGAAAAATCCTCTTTTTCAGGCAGGTAGAATCCGGTGCTGTTTCTGGAGTACGATTGACCTTCAGAACAGGTACCAGGAATTTATATTTTGTTTATATCCTGCTGGGGATATAATCCGGAAATCCGATCACGATTGCAGCATGGAAACCGGTGGCAAACCGGTGAAAAACCCCGGATAACCGCTCAACACTTCCGGAGAGCAGCGATAGAAATTCTGCTGATTCCGTTTCCATTCTAGTCAGCAGGGCCAAATCCGGTGTTGCTAAAAAAATGTTGTATCACCATTCTGGCATGCAATTTTTATCAGATAATTCCGGATAGCCCGGTACCTTTTTTCATCCACAAGCAAGATATTCTCATACCGATCATCATTGTTGGAGAAGAACATGCCAGCGGGATTTCGGATTTACCTTGCGATCACTGCACTGCTTTTGGTCAGTTGCCTGGCGGGAGGAGTTTCCGCCGCCAGTATCGGCACCGAATGGAAAGAACGCGTACCGGTTGAGGGTTCATTATTTTCAGGTGTCATGCTCTCAACGGACAGTTCAAAGGTTTTTACCGGGGGCAATAATATGTATTTCCGGAGCTGGGACGGTGAACAGCACTGGGGTGGGCGAACCGGGTTTATCTCTACCATGAGCACCGATGGCAATTATGTAGTGTACGGGGAGGGGAAAACTCTGGTGTTGCTCGATAAATACGGTGTAGAGATGTGGTCCCGAAACATGGGGTACCAGGTTCGTGCAGTGGCAATTTCCGCAACCGGCTCCTTTGTCATCTCTGCAGACGATCAGGGGAATATCAATACGTGGACAAATAACGGTGAGTTTTACGCAAGGAACAAAACGGACCTGGTAAAACAGATCGCTATATCACCAATCGATACGCTGGTAGTTACCACAACCGAGAGCGGGCTGAAATTTTTTACACCAACCCTTGATCCCGTCTGGTCGGACACAAAAAATGGCAGTGTTGATTCCGATATTATCTTTTCCAGGGATGGTTCCACCATCATCACTTCCGGAGGAAAACGGGTCTCTTCACACACAAAGAGCGGACAGATCAACTGGATGAACGACATAACCAAAGAGGCGATCACCGGCACGGCCTGCTCAGATGACTGTTCTGTTATTGTAACGGGCAGCCAGGACGGCAGGGTCACGGCCATTGACCGGTACGGCAATGTCCACTGGACATATCCGGCGGGACAATGGACAAATGCAGTTGCGATCTCGCGGGATGCCCGCGTCATTGTTGCAGCAGGAATAGACAAGAACCTCTATGTCCTGGATCATGCGGGAAAACTCCTGGCTGAAAAACAGATGAATACGATCATCCATCCCCGTTCACTCGCAGTAAGCGCTGACGGCATGCGCATTGCGGTTGCCGATGAAAATGCCCTCAACGGGCTGACACTGTCTCTTGAAGATAGTGGCGACCAGGTAACCCTGATACCGAGAACATCGGCAAGAATTACTGAGACCCCGGCACCCTTACCTGCAACCGGGACAATTGTAATTTCACCATCGCTCACGTCGCTGCCGACAACATCTGTACCGGTAACTCCGACTCCCCGATCATCTCCTGGCCCGGTCACGGCAATCCTTGCAATGGGAGTCGGGGTATCACTGGTGATGTGGGGAAGAAAATTCTAAATTTTGTTAAAAAAGGACATGAATCAGAATAGTTTTATCCGTACCCCGCCGGCACGGAAGTACCCAAAGGGCATATGCATCCTGTCACCATATGCGGTTTTGAGAATATTGACGAAACGATCATCCTCACCAATATGGAACTCAAATTTCCCGTCAGCGGACTGGACGGTCATGATGAATTCATGATATTCCAGTGAGTCATTATGAGTGGATTTGTCTTTCATATTGACCGCTGTGATCCGCACATTCTCGACAGCCCGGTTTCCCTTCGTCTCGCCAAGGGCAACCTCGGGCGGCAGGGTCTCATACCTCTGGCAGTACTGAAAGGCAACCGACATCTGGTGGGCCATCTGTTCCAAAAATCCCTTGCCCTCGGCCTTTGCCCTTTCGGCGGCTTCCTTGTAAGCAGCATTGAGCATATCTGCAGTAAGCTGTGCCATAATCAGGCGTCGGTCGGTGACAACCAGTGCATAGGTATCCCACGAAGCACCCAGCATCTTCATCTTCCGGGCATTACCGATCACCCCAATCACCTGTTCTCCACCCGGTATCCCTGCGGGTGCAGCACCTGTATATGAGGCGGAAGGAGTTACTTCGGCGGGACGAAAGGATGCACCAGCAGGTGCTCCACACCCCCCGCAGAATTTTGTGGTCTCACTGATGGGAGCTCCGCAGGCTTGACAGGTTTTCTGAACGGGGCGGGGTTGGGGTTGTGCGGGTGCAGGAACGCGGGCTGCCACAACAGGGGCCCCGCAGATACCGCAGAACTTTTCCGTGCCGGTGATCGGACTGCCACACGATGCGCAGACATCGGTCCCGGGAGCGGCGGTGGGGGAAGGGGGAAGGGGAGTTGGGACGGGCACTGTGGCCGCAGGTGAGGCTGCCTGCGGGGGGTTATCCCGCACAATGGCAAGACATTTACTGCAGTACTTATCGCCGGGTTTGATCATATTTCCACAGGAGTTGCAGGTACGCACACCCGATGGGGAGCCCATAACCGGCATAGGGGAACCGGCCGGTTGGGGGGCAGGAACTGCTGCGGGTGCCGGAATGGGAGCAAATACCGGGGCTGCAGGAGAGGTGGGGGTCGGAGCAGACTGCCCTGCACGTGCCCCACAGATACCACAGAACTTCTCTGAAGGAGAGAGGGGGCTCTGGCACGAACTGCAGAGGGTTTGGACAACCGGCTGGGCAGTAACCTGTGGGGGTGCAGGCGGGGCCCGGGGGGGTTGAACCGGGGGTGCTTGCACCGGTGCGGAGACGGGTACCGGGGGCGGCGCCGTTACCGGTGCCACCACGGGTGCAGTCACCGGCACGTCCACTGACAGGGCATCATCCAGCTGGGATGCCCCACAGTTCCGGCAGAATTTTGCTTTCGCGGCTACGGGTTTTCCACATTCAGGACAGAAGGTCATAGTGATCAGTAATGAGTCTTTGAACGTGGTACATTAAGAGCATTTCATTTCATCCAGGTTAAATCCGTACAGGACTCCCGGATAAATAAAAGATCAAATACGGGCCGTTGCTATGGCAGGAGCATATTTTTTTACCATGGCTAAAATCTGGGGGAAATTTTCATCAGTACAGTAGAGAACTACAGGACTGATCAGATATTTTGACCGGAACACAACACTCCGAACGCTGCGGTACACAGATACATACCGCACCTCATCCCAGACAAGAACATTGTTCTCCTGCGACATTGCAAGGAGCCCGGCCCCGGTTCCGGACAGAGAGCCGAGCACAGCCGAACCACCGGCAGACACCCGGTCGAGAGTCCGGGTTGTGCCGCCTGCTTTGTGGGCTACTCCCTCATCACTGATGAAAAATTCCGTCTCAAGACCGCCCCCCGTGATAACCTGGAGCACCAGCATGATGAGGAGCATCAGGACACCAAGCCCGGCACCGATGATGAGCATCATGATGAGCAGGTCCCATTCTCCCCCGGTTATGAGGGAAAGGAAACTTCCCATAACGATTCCTATGCCCAAAGGTATGAAAATGCATTGCAGAACAAGCCAGGGATTGGTGATCAGCGGAATCTTCCGGCTCCACGAAACAAGTCCACCGGGTTTTTTCGGGAGCCTTTCTATGGTCCCGGTACCGGATGCGTGGGGAGGCGGGTTGAGAACTGCTCCACAGGATGTACAGAAGGCATTGCCTGCCGCTACATCCCTGCCGCACGCTTCACAGGTAACCATGAGAATACTAGTCCTCTGCCACGGAACTCTTCGCCCGCTTAATTCGTTCCTTTGAAGAGAAACCGGTAATAGTGTCGAGATATTTCCTGAAGCGCTTGTTCGTGTCGATGATCACCTCATCGCTCACGCCCATGTCCGACTCGGTATCAATGATAACCGACTTCCCGTCCGCACCCATGGTTACATCGAGCCGCTTGAGCGCACCGAACTTAATCCGGTAACCTTTGGCATTCTTTTCCGGTTCGAGGCCGAAACAGCTTTTGAGTTCAGCAACGATCCGGGTTTCGAGATCTTTTGTCATCCCGCGTTTGATTGGGTACTCCTGCATACTATTTTTTAGGTAGTGCGTGTATGTTAATCTAATGACGAAAAACGCCCCTGAGTCTCAAGCTGAGATCGTTTCACGTCTCGATACTATTCGTAATGACCTTATTGAGATGATACCGAAAAAAGATATCAACGTCATATCCAAACCGCTTCCCCCTGACATTACTTCTGTGCTGATTGGTTTTCCCGGGAGCGGTCTTGTCGGTACCATCGCACTGCAGTATATGGTCGATCAGCTGGAGTTCGAGCAGATCGGCACCATGACTTCAAAGTTTTTCCCCCCGCTCGCGATGATGAACAAGGGGGTAATCAATGACCCGGTCAGGATCTATCTTAAAAACAATATCGCAGCCATTGTCGCAGACATCCCTATCCACCCCATGATCTGCTACGAGACCTCACGCGACATTGTCAACTGGCTCGAACCGTTCCACCCCAAAGAAGTGCTCACGATCGCCGGTATCATCACCAACGAACCCGAGAAACGCGTATTTGGGGTTGCCACAACAACCGAGGCACTCAAGCGGATCGAAGAACACACCCTGTTGCTGCCGATAGGAAGCATATCGGGAATTGCATCCAGCCTCCTGACGGAATGTAAAGCCCGGGGGATTCCGGGATATGGCCTCCTGGGAGAGACCGTAAATGCCCCCGATCCGCGTTCATCGGCTGCCACCATCGAAGTGCTCAACAAGATGTACAATCTCAGCCTCGATATGCAGCCACTCATCGACCAGGCGGTAGAGATCGAGCAGAGCATGCAGAAGATCTCCGATGAAGTACAGCAGTCTTCTGAACAATCGCCGAAAAAAGATCTCATCATGTACGGGTGACTGAAAATGAGATGTGCTGCTTTAACCGGAATCTCTCCTGAAATTATCAAGGATCTCAAAAGCGGAAGGCCCCGCACGATCGAACTGCAGAGCGCCCATAATATCGTGACCATAGCCACCGTAGAACCCGGCCCGGAAACCCACCTGTTCATGACTTCGATCGATCTCGCAGACTTAAGTCCCGGCGATGCCGGGATCTGTGTCTATGTGCTCTCAACGGCAATCTCAATGAAACGGATCGTGGAGTTCAACCACGGTTCGTTTTTTGAAGAACGGGAACGCATGTCGGCCCGGGTGCAGGTCAAGTACTGTGCATCATCAGTGATCAAAGAAGTATTCCACGAAGGGCTCATGCTACCAACGGAAGTAGAAGTGCTCAAGTCATCCTGCTACCACGCAGGATGAACAATGATTTTTTTCATCAAAAACTGGTGAAGTTTTTTTTAATCGCGATCACCGTCCCGGGTATTATCGCAACCCGCAATAAGACCTATAACCCGATTTTCGGGTGATTTCATAATTACGATAATTTTTCCCCGGAAAAATCGGTTATTTGTTAATAACCCGTAACCCTGCTCCTTGTTTATCGACGCCCTGAAGAGATACTGCGAACTGTTACAGGTCAGAGAAAAAACCTGATTTCAAATTCAAAAAAGGGGGTCTATTTTTTCCTGAGTACAATGAGCCCTGCACCTACCGCACCAAGGATCGCAAGGATACCTACGGAAGAGGCCGGGGTTGGAGTCGCTGTCGGCCAGGGGGTCGGGGTTTTTAGCGTGGACTTCTTTGTGGTTTTCACGGTTGATATGGTTGTTTTGGGAGCGGTTGTCGTAACGGTCGTTACATCAGGAGCAAGAACCAGCGAGGCCGTTACATAGGAAATGTTCCCTGCTGTTACGGCAACACTCTCGGAATAGTCATTGTATCCTGCGCTGCGTATCATCACCGTGTAGGTATTGGGGGTGATATTATCGAGCGTCAGCGGGGTATATCCCTGGTAGACAGAATTCAGGAATACCTTGGAGATTGAGGGGTTGGATTTGATATTGATGGTGCCGTTCGCCGTGGATCCGACCGAATAGACAGTGAAAGTCGGGCTGCAGGTTTTACTCGCTTCTGTCCCGTCGGGAAGTACACATACACTATAGGAACCGGGGGTAGCCTGATACAGGTTGAATGTACCCGTCAGCTGGGTTGTTGAACCGCCGGAATTAACTGAACCGCCAATATAATTTCCATTTTTGTACAGGCGGATTTTTGCAGAACTGGCAACAAAACCAGTTCCGGTTATTGTCGTTGACACGGTGGTATTGACTGTCCCGCTTGTCGGGGATATCGACGTTACGGTTGACGATGTCGCACTATTGACGGTAAACGAACGGGTTATTGTTCCCCCATCGGAATTCAGGATGACGAGAGTCCAGGTACCGGAAGCGATTCCATTCAGGTTAAAATTCCTGCTGAGGGTAGTCGCGGTATCCGTACCGACAGCAACACCGGTAACGGTTGACTGTCCGGTTTGTGTCAGGGTGACTGTTGCTCCACTAATAAAACCTGTCCCGACAACATCAATGGTCTGCGAACCGCTGTTGCTTGCACTGGCAGGGGTTACGCTCGTGATAGTGGGAGTCGATGCGGAAGAAGTGCCGGTTGCGGTAAAAGTCACCGGAGAACCCACGAGGGATCCGCTTGTTGCGGTCATAGTGTTCGATCCGGCCGTTGTGCCCAGAGTCCAGCTCCCGACAGTAGCTACACCATTCGAACCCGTTGTTGCGGATAAGCCCGTTGCCGAGCCCCCACCGGAAAATACGACAAAGGTAACACCCTCCCCGCTCTTTGGATTGTTATATGCATCTTTCACAATAACGCTTGGTAACGTTGTAACAGCTGTACCCACCGGGGCTGACTGGCTGGTTGCCGAGTTCGCTGCAATCTGGGTTGCGGTTCCGGCAGTACCGGTCGCGGTGAATGTCACCCCGGTGACCGTGTCGGCAGTTGCATCCAATGTATTCGATCCAGCTGTTGTACCCAGAGTCCAGCTGCCAACGGTAGCTACACCATTCTCATTAGTTGTTTGTGTCGCTCCGGTAATGGTGCCACCTCCGGAGGTTATGGTAAAGGTGACCAAAACACCAGTGCTCACCGGGGTTTGATTCTCGTCATACCTAATAACGACACTGGGCGGAGTAGCTACTACCGTGCCAACGGGGGCTGACTGACTATTTCCCGTATTCATCGTGATTGTATATGCCCCCACCGGGACAACCAAAAATGCCACAGTCAGGAAAAACACCAGACATACCAATAAAGAGATTCTTTTCATGTAAGACTTCCCAGTTCTTCGATCGAATGAAATTAATTTGGCACCTTCATTTGATAAATTTTATTAAATCGCTTTTGTTGAATAAAGAAAAAGGATCCACTATTTTCATTTTGATCTTTTTTCCTATGATTCATTCCCAATCGAGATGCTTACTTGACGATTACAAGAACATTGGAATGGTTGAAAAACCTTTTTTTAGTTATGTATATTCGGCAGATCATGAATCATATTAATTATCCTGTAGAACGTAGTTATCAGGCATCAAGTGGGCTTGTGGCTTAGCTTGGACATAGCGCCGGGCTTCTAACCCGGATGTCGGGGGTTCAAATCCCTCCAAGCCCGTTTTGTTTTTTTTATCCTGTTATATGAGGATTTAGTCGGTTGCCTTTTCCCGAGCGGCCTTGTGATTCATAATTCTTCATTCCGCAACACGGGATGCATCCACACGAATGCTGAACCTTTATGGGTTACTGTTTTGCAGAATGATACTTCACCCACAAAGCACCATCTTTTGAATTATATTACACGGCTCCATGCTCATGATGATGATGTGCAGTTAGAATAAACACAGTGCCCATCGAATCGTCAATCCCCAAAATCTGCATGAATCCCTCCCGGTTGGAGAGGAACAAAGGTATGCAAAACAGGGTTGGGTATGATACTAAGGCTTTCTCCGGCAGGGATAAGAGAAAGACCAGCATTGAGGCAGCAGGAATAAATGAGAATCCGGGGATCACACCAAAAGAGCGAAAAAAGAATATTATAAGTGAGACTGCTGGTCAGCCGGCTGATCATCCATCTCTTTCTGGAGGATCTGCACATCAGCGATATCATACTGGCGCTGGGCGAGCTTCTTTGCCTTGAAGATGTTCTTCCCGTCCTTTCCAATCGCAATGCCCCGGTCTTCGTCCCTGACTTCGACCTGAACGGTCTGCTCTCCGGATCCGGCTTCCCCTTCAAAGAGGAGGGAAGTAACCTGCGCAGGCAGGAAACAGTTCTTTAGGAACTGCTCCACGTTGCTGTTGTACTCGACGACTTCGATCTTCTTGCCCATCACTTCGGAAGCCTTCTTGATGGAGGCTCCTTTCTTACCGATAGCAAGACCCATGTCGCCGGGGTTAATCACAAAGATGAGACGGGCATTCCGGTCATCCATCACACAATCGCGGCTTCCCGCACCGGTCAGGCTCTCGAACTGGGAGATCAGACGCATACAGTCTTCAGTAAGTTTTACTTCGACCATATCATGCCCTCTTCAGGGACAGGATATCTGACTCGCCCGGGCTGACGATGGCAAGCGTGCTGACCATGAACGGCTTTCCGCAGGCTTTTCCGAGCGCCATGCTGGAGCCTTCAAAGGTGTGGATGAAGAGATTCTCTGTGGCTGCAACCTTTGCCTTGAAGGCCGCAGGGCAGTTACCCGCAATAACAATCATCTGGGCTTTGCCCTCTTTGACGCATTTTTCGGTGTTGTTCTGGCCAAGAATTACATTACCGGTCTTTATGGCTCTTCTGAGTGATGCATTAAAATCCATGTACAATTCCTCGTGTTTTTAAGTTTAATTGTCGTGTTGTCTTACTGCGATGAGTTTTACATCGCCGGTACCGAGCTGGATCGGCTGACCGACAATGACATTTTCGGTAACGCCGCTCAGTTCATCTACTTCATTTGCAACGGCTGCATCAAGCAGGTGATTGACCGTCACTTCAAATGCTGCACGCGAAAGAACACTCTCTTTCTCGCCGGCAATTCCATGACGCCCAATCTGTTTGACTTCGCCTTCCATGCACATCATGTCTGCGACAAGCATCAGGTGACGGACATCGACCAAGATACCCTGCTCATTGAGTGTGGATACCGCTTCGAAGATGATCGCATTCCTGGCTGCCTCGATGCCGAGCACGTTCGCGCATTCACTGATGTTATTGGTACGGGTACGCGTGGTGTCCACACCTGCAACATCAAATACGTCTTTAAGGTTGGAGCCTTCAGTATAAAGTATATACTCTCCTCCCTCCTTCCTGACGACGACACGCAGAATGTCATCAATACCCTGGACAATCACATTCCTGACATGTTCTGCGAGCTGGAAGAGATTCTGGTAACTCTCCTTGTCTTTCGGGGAGAAGGTGATCGTGGCTTTCTCCTCATCAATATCGTGCTCGAAGTCACGGTAGTGCCTCCGGTCACGGATCTTCTTGGGCCCGACTTCCATGATCTCTCCGGGAGAGATCTTACGTTTGTCGCAGACCTTGGTGTTCAGGTGCACGATCACGTGCATATTCTCCATGTCGGTCGTGATATCACCGAATTCATGGAGCGGAGCGGCTTCAATCTGCCAGCTGACTTCCCGGGCCCGGTCACGGTCATTGCGGTAATTTTCCTCGAGATAGACCGTCATAGTCGGGGTACTGGGCTCTTTTCTCGCATCCATGATCTCGATGAGACGCGGAAGACCCAGGGTAACGTTGATCTCAGCGACACCCGCATAGTGGAATGTTCGCATCGTCATCTGCGTGCCGGGCTCACCAATGGACTGGGCGGCAATAACACCGACTGCCTCGCAGGGCTCGATCCTTGTAGAGAGGTACTCCTTGATGACGCGGTCAAGGATCAACTTGAACTGGGCATCGGTGATCTCTTTATTTTCAAGGAACTTGCGGATCTGGTCTTTTGTCTTGACCGGGAGGTCTGCGGCCTCAACTTTCTTCTCGAACTTTTCTGCGAGCGCCATCAGACTGCCTCCTTTATGATACTCTCAACGATACCCTTGACATCGACCGGGTCGCCAAAGGCGCTGCGGGTCGGGTCAGTACCGTCTTCACCATATTCGAACTGGATGATCCTGCCACCGGTGGTTCGGACTGTGCCGTCATAGGCCACCTTGAGATCCTGCAGTGCATTGATCAGCCTGCGCTGGAGGTACCCGCTCTGGGACGTACGAACTGCTGTGTCGACGAGACCTTCACGGCCACCGATTGCGTGGAAGAAGAACTCGGTCGGATTTAAACCGCCTTTGTAGCTGTGCTGGATGAAACCATGGGCATCCGATCCACGCTCTCCTTTCCTGAAGTGCGGCAGCGTCCGGTCATCATAACCTCTGACGATACGCTCACCACGAACTGACTGCTGGCCGATACAACCGGCCATCTGGGTCAGGTTGAGCATCGAACCACGGGCACCGGAGACGGCCATCAGCACTGCGCTGTTACCCAGACCAAGGTGCTGGCCTGCAATCTGACCAGTCAGGTCACGGGCCTTTCCGAGCACCTGCATGATCTGCATCTCAAGGGTCTCTTCGACAGTACGCCCTGGCATGGGTTCAAGCTGGCCGTCTTCGTAGACCTTGATACGGCGGTCGACATCGAGCGCCGCATTCTTGAGAATCTCTTCGATCTGACCGTACTCGGTCTTGGAGAGGTCTTCGTCATCAATACCGAACGAGAAACCATCGAACATGATCGCACGGATCGAGAGCTTGGTCATGTCATCGATAAAGTCCGTTGCCCGGCTCATGCCTTCCTGGCGGATGATACGGTTGACTATCTGACCGTCGAATGCCCCGATGGCTTTCTTGTCGATCGTGCCCGACTCTAAGATTCCATCAAAGATACGGACATAGGCATCCCGTTCGCAAAGCTCTTTTTTACAGACATCGCAGTTCGCGCAGGAACTTGCCTTGAAGACCATGTTGAGGTGCACGGGGAGGATTGTGGAGAATACCTGCTTGTTGCTCCAGTATTCAACCCCATTCTCGACCTTGCCCGGTGCTGGCATCCGTTCGATACCGGAGTACCGGAGCAGGTAGAGGGCTTCTTCTTTCTTGAACCAGCGGGTGTCATGCGTGAGCATGAATATACCTGATACGTGGTCGTGGATACCGCCGATGATGGGGCCACCGAAACGGGGTGAGAGGATATTCTCCTGCACGGAGATGAGAATGGTAGCTTCTGCACGCGCCTCTTCGGTCTGCGGAACGTGCATGTTCATTTCATCCCCGTCAAAGTCTGCGTTGTAGGGAGGACAGACTGCCGGGTTGAGCCGGAATGTCTTGCCTTCCATGACCTTGACCCGGTGCGCCATGATACTCATACGGTGCAGTGAGGGCTGACGGTTGAAGAGCACGACATCGCCATCCCGGAGGTGCCGTTCGACAGTCCAGGTGGGTTCAATCATATCAGCAACGGTATCGAGGTTGCCTTCCGCGAGGCGGAGACGGCGTGCATCCGGCCGGATTACGTAATTGGCACCGCAGGGTGAATTGACATCCTGGCGGTTGGGGCCGTTTCTCGCAATCTGCTTGAGTTCCTCGATATTGTGGATGGTGACCCTGACGGGAATGGTCATCTCGTTTGCTACTGCCCGGGGGACACCTACCTGACGTACTGACAGGTTCGGGTCCGGGGAGATAACGGTACGGGAGGAGAAGTTCACACGCTTACCGGAGAGTGAACCACGGAAACGACCGTCCTTACCCTTGAGACGCTGTGAGAGCGTCTTTAACGGGCGGCCGCTGCGGTGGCGTGCCGGCGGGCAGCCTGCTACTTCATTATCCATGTAGGTAGTGACGTGGTATTGCAGGAGTTCCCAGAGATCTTCAATGATCAGCTGGGGTGCGCCTGCATCCTGGTTCTCCTTGAACCGCTGGTTGATACGGATGATATCCACCAGCTTATGGGTCAGGTCATCTTCCGAACGCTGTCCGTTCTCTAAGATGATTGACGGGCGCATGGTTACCGGCGGGACCGGGAGCACGGTAAGAATGGTCCATTCCGGACGGGCCACATCAGGGTTGATACCGAGTGGGGTCAGGTCCTCGTTGGGAATCTTTTCCATGCGGGAACGGATGTCAGCAGGAGTGAGCTTGTGCTCAACTTTCTTGCCATCCTCAACAACCACTTCCGAGAACGTTGTAGGTTTCTCGAAGTTGATCTTGAGCTGCTGGTCGCCGCAGTGCGGGCATATGCGCTCCTTTTTTACGTCCTTTTCTGAGAGCAGGTCACCGGTCTGGTCGTCTTCCGTACCAACTACCTTCTCGATCTCTTCGGGGCTTAAGAGCACCCGTCCGCAGGAGCGGCAGGTAACCCGGAGGAGTTTTCGTATCAACCGGGTATATCCGACATGGATGACGGGCTTTGCAAGCTCGATGTGCCCGAAATGCCCGGGACATTCGCTGGCCTTCTGGTCGCAGGTCTTGCACCGGAGACCGGGGTCAATCACACCGAGGTTTAAGTCCATCAGACCCTGGGGGTAGGGAAACCCGTCATCATCATAGGTATCTGCCCAGATGATCTTGCGCACACTCATCTCGCGGATCTCTTTTGGAGATAACAGGCCGAACTCAATCTGTCCGATTCGTTTTGGGGATGGCATTTTACACCACGTCCTGTAATTTCAATCTGGGTGCAATTCCCATACTCTTCATCTCATCTAACAGGAGCTTGAATGCATAGCTCATCTCGACCGAGTAGATATCGGTCTCGTTCCCACATGCAAGGCAGCGGGTCATGTTGCGTTTGCGGTCAAGCATTGCAACCATACCGCAGTGCGCGCAGACATATTCCATCACCTTGTCTGACTCATCGAGCAGACGCTCTTTCAATGCCATTGCAGCACCGTGTCCGATCATGACATCTCGTTCCATCTCACCAAACCGGAGACCCCCTTCACGGGCACGGCCTTCAGTTGGCTGACGGGTGAGCACTTGCACAGGACCACGGGAGCGGGCGTGCATCTTTGCCGATACCATGTGGTAGAGTTTCTGGTAGTAGATCACACCGATGTAGACATCTGCCTTGAACTGCTTGCCGGTAATACCGTCATACATGATCTCGCGGCCGTTGTGTGAGAATCCGAGATTCTTTAACGAACCGCGTATATCTGCCTCGCTCTCGCCACCAAATGCGGTGCCGTTGATACGCCTTCCTTCGAGCGACCCGACTTTCCCACCGATCATCTCAAGCATATGACCGACAGTCATACGGCTCGGGATTGCATGGGGGTTGATCACAAGGTCAGGACATTGTCCGCTCTCGGTAAAGGGCATATCTTCCTGCGGGGATATCAGCCCGATAACACCTTTCTGTCCGTGTCGGGATGCAAACTTGTCGCCAACTTCCGGTACACGGAGATCTCTTGTCCGCACCTTGACGAGCCGGGAGCTGTTCTCACCTTCGGTGATGATCACAGTGTCGACAATGCCGTGCTCGTTGCTGCGCATAGTAACTGAGGTATCGCGGCGCTTCTCTACAGCAATCAGTTCACCTGTCGGTTCTTCAAGGAACCGTGGCGGGGATGTCTTTCCTATCAACACATCTTTCTCAGCAACAACTGTCTCGGGATTGATGACACCGTCTTCGTCCAGGTTTTTGTAGGACTCGGCACCATGGGCACCGGCAACTTCCTCTTCAGGTACTTCAATACGGTCAATCTGACCACCGGGATAACGGCGTTCTTCACCTTCATAGGTACGGAAGAAGTGAGACCGTCCAAGGCCACGCTCGATAGATGCCTTGTTAAAGATGAGCGCATCTTCAATATTGTAACCTTCATAGGAGATGATCGCAACGACAAAGTTCTGTCCTGCGGGCCGGTCATCCGAGCCAATCAGCTCGGAAGTCTGGGTGTGGGTGAGCGGTTTTTGCGTATAGTGGAGCAGGTGCCCACGGGTGTCGGGGCGGAGCTTCATATTGGCGCATCCAAAACCGAGCGCCTGCTTGACCATTCCTGCACCCATCGTTACACGCGGACTGGCATTGTGCTCCGGGAACGGAACGTGTGCTGCACCAATACCAAGGATCAGGGAGGGGTCGATCTCAAGGTGTGTGTGAGCTGGTGTGATCTTATCAAAGTGCATGGCAATGAGAAGATCCTCTTCTTCTTCAGCATCGAGGAACTCTATCATACCGCGCTGGACAAACCACGAGATATCGATCTCTTTTCTGGCCAGCTTCTGAAGATCGGCATCGGTGATGATCGGTTCACCGTTTTTTAAGACAATCAACGGGCGCCGGGCCCGGCCCTGGTCGGTAAGTATGACAACATCGCCATTGTATTCTTTATGCGAAACATTCACTTCAGAAGCAATCTCGCCCTTACGGCGCATAGCCCGTATATCAGTGACCAGTTTTTTGGGGTCATTGTGAAGTCCGACAAGTGCACCATCAACAAACACGCGTGATTTCTTCATCTTGACTCTCCCTTGATCGGTTCAACGTCAAGGTTGTGCAGGATTTGCAGGATCTGTTCTTCGTTATCTACACCTTTGCTGATCTCAACCATCTGGGCAAAGTTCTTGACAAGCCCACAATTCGGACCTTCAGGTGTTTCACTCGGGCAGATCCGACCCCACTGAGTCGGGTGCAGATCACGCGCTTCGAAATGCGGCTGTGAACGTGAGAGTGGTGAGATCACGCGGCGCAGGTGGGAGAGCACAGCCATGTGATCGATACGATCGAGGAGTTGTGATACACCCGTCCTTCCGCCAACCCAGTTTCCTGTGGCAAGCGGGTGGAGCAGACGTTCAGTCAGCACATCGGCTCGCACGGCCGTTCCTATCGAGAGATCGCGGTGACGCATGCTTGCGCGTTCGAGCTGGTACTTTATATCACGGGTAAGCCGGTTTAAGGAGATACGGAAGAGATCTTCCATTAAATCTCCGGCAAGTTTTAACCGCTTGTTGGAGTAGTGGTCTTTGTCATCGATCCTGCGCTTGTCCAGCACGAGATCGAAACAAGCCTCAGCCATGCGCCCGAGGAAGTGACCCTTTGCAAGCCGGACAGAGAGAACCATTTCGTGGTATCCCTCGTCGCCTTCCTTTAAAGTTGCTGGCATCGAGTAGTTGAGGTGTGGCAGGAGATAATTGTCCAGCACGAACTCAGCCCGCTTGCGCTGGTAATCCCTTGTCTGGTTGGGTGCCAGTTTCTTACCAACATACATGATACCCCCATCAACGGAGTCGCATTCACTCTCTTCGAGATTCTGCATCATGAACGTCAGGATATCTTCATCGGTCGAGACCGCGTTGACAACTTCCTGGTCATTGATCATGCCCAGTGCGCGCATCAGGTCGACAAATTTCAGGTGACCTGCAACTGAAGGGAACGAGACTTCAAGCAGGTTCTTCTTGTTGCGTTCAACAACCACCAGTGCACGGTAGCCCCTGAACTGCGAGAACACTTTTGCTACATAGATGGGCTCATTGTACCTCTCGGTGGACTCGGTCATGATCTTGTTAGACGCAAGGTCTTCTAAGGTCATGAGCACACGCTCTGTACCGTTAACAATGAAATATCCGCCTGGATCGAATGCATCCTCACCTCTAGCTACTCGCTGCTCATCATTCATACCATAAAGGTTGCATGATGTCGAGCCGATCATGACGGGGAGCTGCCCGATCGTAGTGACGATGGGTTCCTGCCTGTCTTCACCATGTACAAGGGTTAATCCCAGCTGGATTGGAGCAGCATACGTAAGGTTGCGCAGCCGTGCCTCGCAGGGATAAAGTTCACTCTGCGAACCATCCGCTTCCCGAACGAGCGGCTTTTTTACCGTTATTTCGCCGAGTTCCACCCAGACTGCTTCATTGTTCTTGCCACGGTTTTCAATATCAGTCTCTATGATCTGCGTTTCTTTTACCACTTTTTGCAATTTGTACTTCAGAAAATAGTTATAGGAGTCAAGCTGGTGGCGCGCAACATGCTCCCGTGAAAAATATGCCCTCGATAAAATACTTCTGTCAATCAGACTTAAAACCCCCCCGGATTTATTTCTTGGGTCTCTTTACCACGAGACGGTACGATTCGGCCCTACCGGCTGTATGGCTTACACGGATAATTCGAATCACATTATCGGCTTCTGCGCCGATCGATTTGACCGCTGGATCGTCATGGAATACTTTTGGTAATTGTTCGGTAGTGATGTTGTAAGTGGTGAGAAGCGCAGAAACCTCCTCCTCACTCATGATTTCATGGTCTGGCACCATATCGTGCTTCAACACATTAAGTTTGGTGCTCAATGAAAAAACCCCTCCCGGATAAACATATTTCCTCTCAGATGTATCACCGCAAAAAACCCACGATTGCTCGTGGAAACGGGCCCGAAGGGATTTGAACCCTTGACCACCTGGTTAAAAGCCAGGCGCTCTACCGAACTGAGCTACGAACCCAATATGGAGTAAGATGTACAGCATTATAACAATGTAGGAAAACTATATAAATATTTTCCTTGTTTTCATTCGATTTAGTGGAACACATCATCCCACTTTTACAAACATCTCATGGATCTCTTTTAAGCGGATCTCGTCTCCCTTAACCTTCTTTTCGAGTTTGTTGATAGACTCAAGATCCTCTTCAGGCACAACATGGCCGGGGATATTCATGCCGCTCGAATTTTTTAAAACCTCAAGAAGGTTTTTATCAACTTCTATACTTTTCCGCAGCGCGGAGTATTCGTCGATGATTACTGCATCCTGACCGGCATCCTTTGCTACCCCAGCCTCCAGTTTCACATTGCTGCGGCGTTCAAAAATCTGTTTAATAGAGTTGAGAAGCTGAGCGGGATTGACCGGCTTTGAGACAAAATCCTCAATATTTAAGCTGTGTTCCTGCGCCTCTTCTGGTGTAATCTTTTTTGCCGAGAACATGAGAACCGGAATATCACGGGTATCCGGATTGGCCTTGATCTTATCCAGCGTCTCCCATCCATCCATAGGCTCCATCATAATATCCAGCAGTATGAGGTCGGGTTTATTGGAAGAGAGGAGGGATATGGCTTCATCCCCGCCGTGAGCTGCTATCGGTTTGAAACCTTTTCTTTTTAAGAGTACTACAAGACCATCTACAATGTAAGAGCTGTCATCAACAATGAGAATTGAATCATTCACGATAATGGTCCCTCATACTCTTCAAATTAAATGGCGGATTGTCATCAATAACAGGTAATCTCTGATATTTGGATGCCGTATAATATTATTCCCTATAGTATTCATAGTTTAATGTAAATAATCCGGGGAGCGGATTATTTTTTTGCTGAAGTACCAGAGAGTTCGCCTTTTATCTGCTGGAGCCGGCTGTCCTGGAATTTTATGTTCATCTCCATGCTCTTTATCGCACGGGATATTTCGTCGCTGACCCTGACTTTTGAATCATTGAAGTTATAGGTAGTTTCAAGGATCTTCATTAAGCGCTTGTTCACATCGATGCTCTTGCTAAGCCGGGCATATTCGGTGATGATCTCTGAATCGAAACCAGACTCTTTTGCCATATCCATATCAGATTTTATTGACTGCCGGCGATTGAGTACATGTTCAATTGCTTCGTAGAGTTCGCGGTGAGTGATGGGTTTTAAAACGTAATCTTCAATATATATACCATATTCCTGGGCTTCTGAAGGGGTCAGCTGTTTTGCCGTGAGCATGAGTACAGGGATCTCTTTTGTCGCCGGATTTTCCTTGACCTTTTCAAGCGTCTCCCACCCATCCATAGGTTCCATCATGATGTCGAGCAGGATCAGATCGGGAGTCACCGTCTTTAAAATCTCCAGGCACTCCTCACCCCCATATGCAGCAACAGTGCGGTATCCGCCACGCTCCAGCATGGTAACAAAGACATCGACAATAAATGGGCTGTCATCAACTACAAGTATTGTAAACATTACATAACCTCCCCAATCTGCTTGGCGATTGCATACATCTCTGTATGCACTTTGTCAGCATCCGTTTTATGTCTGACTATTGCAGTGATAAGGAAATTTTCCCCGGCACCCATCACGATGACGAAGGTGTCCTGGGTTCGGATAGTTACAGACTCCATGGTCTTTAACTTGATCAAACTCCCTACAGACTCACCCGAGGCGAGGATAGTTGCAGACAGAGCACCAAACCAGGGTTCATTCATTTCCTGATCAAAAAATTTTCCTGCTATGATCCCATCACGAGACACGAGGGCACATGCTGAAACCCCTTCAATCGCCTTAATCTTATTGATAAATTCAGAGATCTTCTCTTTCAACATGAACCGGCTCCTGTTTCACTACCCTTATCTAATTGATAATACCTGATAGAAGCATAAATACATATTGTTTTTCTTTAGCAATGATACAACATTTCCCGGTAAAGATATTGGGATTTCCCTGAATTTAATCCAATAAAAGTTGTCCTGCTTTACCTTGATTTTTCCATATGTACATATACACGATTCTTGGTACTGGGTGCACTGCAATAAACATATATAAATATGACTTCCCCCAACCAGTGCAATTAAGAATTTCTGATGATTCGTGCATATACCATTACTTCTGGAAAAGGCGGTGTGGGAAAGACCACTCTCACAGTGAACCTGGGGATATCACTCGCCCTTCTGGGTCGAAAAACCTATATTCTCGATGCCGACATCGGTATGGCAAACATGGCACTGGTCATTGGCATGGACGATATACCTGTCACACTGCATGAGGTGCTTGCCGGAAAAGCAGATATTGAAGATGCAATTTATGATGGCCCCGGGGGTGTGAAAGTTGTGCCGAGTGGCATTTCCCTCCAGGGATTCCAGCAGGCTGATCCCGATAAACTCCGTGACGTGATGCACAGGCTTGTCGACAGGTGCGATTACCTCTTGATCGATGCCCCGAGCGGGATATCCAAAGAAGGTGTGGTGCCACTCTCGGTTGCCGATGAAGTCATTCTCGTAGTCAACCCGGAACTCGCTTCAATGGCAGATGCATTAAAGACCAAGATTCTCTGCGAGGTGATGGGGGGGCGCGTGTACGGTGCGATCCTGAACCGGGCCGGGCTTGAGCATACGGAGATCCGTTCAAATAGTGTAGAGGATGTTTTGGGAGTCCGGGTGATCGATGTTGTTCCCGAAGACGCAAATGTCCGCAGGGCAGCTGCTTACAAAAACCCTTGCGTGCTGAAATATCCCAAAACGGATGCTTCACGGGCATTCAAGCGAATAGCCGCGCAGATATCCGGAGTTGTGTACGAAGATTCTGAAGGAGAGCCAAAAGCTGAGAGTTTTGTTGACAGGCTCGCCAGGTCAGTGTTCAGGTAATACCATTACGGGAGGATAATGGCGTACGAAGGATACATGCTGGTGCTATTTGGCGTTGTTATCATAACCCAGCAGTTCATCCTTTATCTGATGTACGTGCGTATCCAGCAATTATTAAAAGAGATTAGCACGGTTGATGGCAAGATCAGGATCACTGATACGGAACTTGAAAACCTCATCACGAGAGTTATGGAATTCAAACGGGGCAAGATCTGAAACGAGAAAAAAAACTTACCACTCTTTTGTTATGAACACGGACATGATACAAAAGGGCCACAAGCATACATAATGAAAATTCCAGGGAGATTTTAATATTAAATTTGGAAATCTTCCGACGATAGAGCGGACAAATAGTTATTGATTTTGGACAGCAAAATCTCATAGATGTGGTACGAAACCTTTGGCATCACATGGGTTTTTTACAACAAGTTACATAAGGAATCTCGTCCTACATTATGAGAACGGGGCCATAGGGTAGCCTGGCCATCCTAGGAGACTGGGGGTCTTCTGACCTGAGTTCAAATCTCAGTGGCCCCATTTTATTATTGTTTTTAAGGCATTGTCATGAAGATTATCGGCACCTGTACAGATTGTCTCATATCCCGTGTGCGCCTGGAATGCACATTATGCAATGCTACGGATGCAAAGACTGCTGAAGCGGTCACTCAATGCACGGCTCTGTTAGAAGAAATCCGCAACGCACCGTTAAGCCATCCACAGATCGCAAGCCGGATTCACCGCAGGGCAT
Source organism: Methanomicrobiales archaeon (assembly GCA_025358115.1). GTDB lineage: Archaea > Halobacteriota > Methanomicrobia > Methanomicrobiales > Methanospirillaceae > Methanoregula. The sequence continues at coordinate 33,564 of JANYKQ010000079.1, forward strand.
ATGAAATTCTGGGAACTTCAGATCCGTTTGCAAAACTAAAACGGGAAGGCAACAACCAGGCAATCGAAGTCTGCAAAAAAGTGCAGGGCGATCTGGTTACGTTTCGGGATCATGTGCTTGCAGCAGTCATTGCCAACACTTTTGATTATGGCGTGAAGGGGCATAAAGTTGCAGAAGATTTTTCCCAGTTTTTCGAACGGGAGTTTGAGAAAGGTTTGACAATTGATGATACGGATGCGATACTCCCGCTCTGCACCCGCGTAGTGTACTTAAGCGACAATTGTGGCGAGATTGTTCTTGACCGGTTGCTCATCAAATACTTAAAATCCCATGGGGCTCATGTGACGCTTGCAGTCAAGGATGCCCCTGCCCTTAACGATGCTACACTTGAGGATGCATGGGATCTTCATCTCGATTTCATTGTGGACTGCCTCACCACAACCGGGGGAGGGGCAGAGATCGGCATCTGCATGGAAAACATACCCGGTGACTTAAGGAACGCGATTAAGCACTGTACAATTATCATTGCAAAAGGCATGGCCAACTTCGAGTCACTTTCTGAGATGGAGAACCTGCCTCCAGTCGCTTACCTGATGGCAGCAAAGTGCGGGCCGGTTGCACAAGAGGCGGGCGGAGTGGCGGTTGGTTCAAAGATCGCAATGCTGCGGAAATAATTTTTGAGCACTCCTCTGAATGCCCACTTCATGTCGCGGTGTAAGTTGACGAAATGGATTTTTTATTGATAAATTCCGGTTTGCAGTTCACCGTCAGCTGTATAGTACGAGTCTGTAGATTAGCGCCCCTCCCCGTGCCTGCCGGTTAATTTCATCTGCAATCCCTGGTTTTAATTCATTGAGCCCGTCCAATCTAGGGTTTAGCATATAAACCCCTAACCCATTTTCGTGAAGCAGTGAACCCACAGGCAGCAATTATCACTCTGCCGATACAAACCGGCAGCTTTATATAGTTTCCAGACTGCCTCCCATGGTTT
>JANYKQ010000094.1 GCA_025358115.1 Methanomicrobiales archaeon
CAAGAATATTCCCATTGCAGTCTGCCCGCGTTCCAACTGGACATTAGGGGTGACGACATCCGCAAAAAGACCCCCGTTGCAAATGATGCAGGAACTCGGTTGCACCATATATCTTGGTACGGACAATGTCATGTTCGTCAATCCGGACATATTTGCTGAGATGGCATTTGTCTCAACACTATACAAGATGGAACCAGCCAAGATCCTCCGTGCAGCAATCCAGGGATCGGAACTATCGGGAGAATCCTTCTTTATCCGCACCAGAGCCCCGGCGAACCTCATCGTAATCGATCCCTCAGAATCAGCACTGCAATTCAGCCGCGATCCGGTTTCCAGCATCACAAAAAGAGTCTCCTGCGGGCAGATTGTCCATAATATTTTTAATTCGTAGACCCAAATAAAAAGGGAATGTTTATTTTGGGTGATTCCGGTGTTTACTAACATACTCGTTGCAATTGATGGCTCATCAGTGAGCGATCGGGCATTGGCCCGGGCCGTTGATGAAGCACGGATCTGGAATGCGAAGATCCATGCAGTCTATGTCGTAGAGACGGGGCTTTTTTCCTCCCTTCCTACGGATAATACCGTTGAGATCATGTACCGTGTCCTGGAAAAAGAGGGGCAGGATAAACTTGCGCAGGCCAGGGCATTTGCCGCAACCCAGGGACTCACCCTTTCTACTCACATGAAGCAGGGTCATGCCGGCAGCGAGATCATCGATCTGGCAGAACGGGAAAAGATAGACCTCGTCATTGTCGGCTCTCACGGTAAGAGCAATACTGATAAGTTACTTATCGGAAGTGTCAGCTCGTTTGTCGTTGCCCACAGCAAAACCGCAACCCTGGTGGTGAGATCATAACTGAAATGCTTGTCAAAGACTACATGACTTCTGATGTGGTACATGTTGAGATTCCCGGCAACCGTGATGATGTACTAAAAATTCTCAAACGCACGGGAATTTCCGGTGTCCCGGTCATCAAGAACAAAAAGATTGTCGGCATCATAACGAGAAAAGATCTGCTGCGAAAACCTGAAGAGACCCAGCTGGGACTCCTCATGACATCAAAACCTATCAGTATCGGACCTGATGCAGATATCCGGCAGGCAGCACGCCTTCTCGTCAATCACAGCATCCGCAGGCTGCCGGTTGTTGAAGATGGTCACCTGCTCGGCCTTCTTTCCGTCTCAGACCTGATTCATGCCATGGCCCAGATGAAGATCAAGGATGAGATCAAGACAGCCTACACCAGCAAGACCTTTGCCCTCTGGGAAGAGACACCCCTCCCGGTTGTCGGCAGGGTTATGGAGATCTCCGGTGTCGATGCAATACCCATCCTTGACAGCGAGAACATATTGCAGGGCATCATATCCGAGCGTGATCTCATCAGAAATTCCAGTATCGAGGATTCCGTGGGAGTGAGCGATTTCTCCAACGGAACTGACGATGATGAATGGACCTGGGAGAGCATCCGGGATAACCACACCATCAGTTTCGGCATATCAAAAGTCCAGCTCCCCAACCGCCCCGTCAAACTGGCGATGGTAAAAAATGTGGTTGCGGTCCCGACAAATGCTGAAGTGAGCGAATGCGCCTTAAAGATGCGAAGGGCTCGCGTTGACCAGCTGCCGGTAATCAACAGTGACAAGCAGCTCGTGGCCATGCTCTATGACCGTGAACTTATCCGGGCCTTCTGCAAAGAAGAGTCCGGATAAAAAAAATCCCGGTTCAATGCGGAAATAAACAATTATTTTTTTCGATTACGAAAAATAACAATCACCGCGTCAATGCACCGTTAGAAACCTTTAAGTTTCTGGATATCATCTAATACCTTACAGCGCTTTTAACAATAGTTAGCGTTAATTTGTTTTTGGGGTGTTACTATACCTGAACAGTTACCGGAGTCCATGAAGGGAACTACAACCATCGGCATTGTTTTTAAAGATGGGGTGATCCTTGCTACCGAGAAGCGTGCGACCATGGGCTACATGATCGCAAGCAAAAAAGCAAAAAAAGTGTACAAAGTAGCCGACCGGATTGGCATGACCACTGCCGGCGGTGTCGGTGATGCCCAGCAACTCGCACGTATCCTGACCGTGGAATGCAACCTCTACCAGATTCGCAGGTCGCGTTCCATCACGGTCGGGGCTTCAGCCACTCTGCTCTCAAATCACCTGAACCAGAACCGGTCCTTCCCGTATTATGTCCAGCTTCTTGTCGGAGGCGTTGATGATAACGGTCCCAGCGTCTACTCGGTGGATGCAATGGGTGGCGCAACCAAGGAAGAAGAGATTGTTGCCACCGGCTCCGGTTCGCCCATGGCGTACGGAGTTCTCGAAGACCGGTTCCGTAAGGATATGAACGAGAATGAAGCGATCGATATTGCCATTCGTGCATTGAAATCTGCAATGAAGCGTGATGCCGGAAGCGGGGAAGGCATCCATGTTGTCGTAATAACAAAAGACAAATATGAGATCATTGGAGAAGAGGCACTTCAAAACTATCTTTTAAAAACCAACGCATAAAAATCTTTTTTTAAGGACGTTAATTATTATGTTAATTGAAGAACGGCTCAAAGAGCTAAAAGACAAGATCAATGAAAAGGTGCCCCACGGCATCACGGTGACGCAGGTTGAATTCGAAGGCCCCGAGCTCGTCATCTACACGGATGACCCGAAACGGTTTGCCGATGAGGCTGACTTAATCAAGATCCTGGCCAGGGATTTACGCAAGCGGATTGTTGTAAGACCGACGATCTTAGAAGATCCCGAGAAGGCCTACAATGAGATCAAGGCCGTTGTGCCGGATACTGCGGGTATCACCGATATCTTTTTTGATCCCGACACGGGTGAAGTGCTCATCGAAGCAGAGAAACCCGGCGTAGTTATTGGCAAGAATGGTACCACACTCCGGGACATCACCCGTCATATCGGCTGGACACCCAAGGTCGTGCGCACACCCCCGATTGAGAGTTCTACGGTAAAACAGATCCGCCAGTACCTCCGTTCCACCAACGAAGAGCGGAAAGCATTCCTTCGCACCATCGGCCGCCGCATTCACCGTGACATTCCCGGCAAAGACGACACCAGCAAGGATGCTGTCAAACGGGATATGTGGGCCCGGGTCACCATGCTCGGCTGCTGCCGGGAGGTTGGACGAGCCGCATTCCTGCTCACTACCCCCAACAGCCGGATCCTGATTGACTGTGGCGAGAAGCCGGACAACCATGGCGGTACACCATACCTCTATGTGCCGGAGATCCACCCGCTCGCCCAGCTCGATGCCGTTGTCCTGACCCACGCCCATCTCGATCACTGTGCACTTGTTCCCCTTCTCTATAAGTACGGGTACGAAGGTCCGGTCTACTCCACTCCCCCCACCCGGGATCTCTCGGCCATGCTCCAGCTGGATTACCTCGATGTGATCCATAAGGAAGACCGGAAGATTCCGTACTCCTCCAACGAGGTCAAGACCTATATCCGGCACTCCATCACTCTCAACTATGGCAGTGTCACCGATATTGCGCCGGATATCAAGCTCACCTTCCATAACGCCGGTCATATCCTTGGCTCTGCCATTGCGCACTTCCATATCGGCGACGGGATGTACAACATCGCCTTTACCGGCGATTTCAATTACGCCAAGAGCCGTCTCTTTAACCCGGCC
>JANYKQ010000010.1 GCA_025358115.1 Methanomicrobiales archaeon
GAGAACAGCTATAAACCCAGCTTAGGTTTTTATCTAAGTGAGTAGAATAAAAATATATGAGCGGATTTGGGGACTATTTTCTGCACCAGGAATATTCAAAAATCGCCGGGTTAGGAAACAAGTTAGGCGAGGTTCGGGATCTAATCGACTGGGAGAAATTTCGGCCAATACTCAGCGATATGTATCGCGATAACAAAGAGATTGGAGGAAGACCCCACAATGATGAGATCCTTATGGTAAAAATGCTCGTCCTTGCCGGATGGCATGGGTTGTCAGATTATGAAGTAGAACTACTTGCTACCGATCGGTTATCATTTCGGCATTTTCTCGGGTACCCGGAAAAAATACCTGATCGGTCAACGATATGGGTATTCCGGGAAAACCTGACGAACAAGGGAAAGATCCATCTCATCTGGGATGAACTCCAGCGACAATTAGACGAACAAGGATATTCGATAAAACGGGGAACCATTCAGGATGCATCATTCATCACTTCAGATCCCGGTCATGCTCCCGCTGATAAACCCCGGGGAGATGCTGCAAAGACCCGGCGAAGCCGAGATGGAACGTGGGCCCGGAAAGGTAAAAAATCAGAATTTGGATATAAACTCCATTCACTCATCGACAAAGAATACCAGTTCGTCCGAAGGTTCGATACGTCAACGGCATCCCTGCACGACAGTCAGATTGATCTTTCACAAAAAGGTGAGACTGTTTACCGGGATAAAGGATATTTCGGAACGGTCCCTTTTGCCTCAATAGATAAAACAATGAAACGATCGGTTCGGGGAAAACCGATTTCAACGAAAGACAAACGAAGAAACCGGGCGATCAGCAGAACACGATCTCTTGTGGAACGACCATTTGCGGTGATCAAACGGGTGTTCCATGCCGGGCATGTAATGGTTACTACACACCTCCGGGTCCATGCTAAAAATCTTTTCACTTGTTTCTCTTACAATCTCTTTAACCTCGTAACTGTTCAAAAAAATCATACAGTTTAGCGGTAGCTCTCAAAAAAAAGAAAAATTTAAAGGAATTCAGATTGAGTGCGAGGGAAATTCCGATACTTTTTCACTATGTCTTCGTTGTCGATTCAGTTCGTGTAACAAAACAAGGGATATTAGCTATCCTCAAGACGGATTCCATTACCGGCAAACACTGCTACCTCCGGTCTCATGTTCCGGGATGAATTGAAAAATGTGAAGCTGATATATGGATTCCCTCAAGGTAGATCTCATCCTGGATCTTCCGGATAAGAGTGAGATTCTGCATCATCACCATCGAACAATAAGCGGGTAAGGGTAATGGGTGAATCGTAAGCAGGGATGTAAAATTCAGTCTGTTCCGGGATACCGGTAATTTTACCAGAAACTCTGTTTTTTCCGGAATTGTTATATATAGAAAAAATCCGGCGAAAAGAAACAGCACGTCATGAAAGATCAAAACAAAAGAAGTGCGCCGACCGGGACTCGAACCCGGGTTTAGGCGTTGGCAACGCCTAGTGATAACCACTACACTATCGGCGCATTGCGCTCTACAATGTGGGAATTCAAATGATTTAAGGATATCGAAGCGAGGAACCCCGGATTTCGTTTTCTCCGTCGTAAGGGGGAAATTGTGCGAAACCCCGTTCATGGGTACCCGCACAAAACCCGGTTTTACAGGTTCCGGGCACAAAAGAAAGCAGTTGTTTCTCAATGATTCCCTTTAACAAGTGGCGGTTGATTTTTGACCCAGTTCTGGTATGCCTTCCCGTCTTACCGGATAAACCACCGGTACATGACCGTCCTTCACATGAACCGGATGAACCATACTCGCAAAAAATCCCGCAACATAACGGCAGGGTTTTTGAATATCCTGCTCAATCTAATAGCAGATGATCCCTCTCTTTGTGGATTGCACCCGGCGGCGCATTGTCATATTCGGAGGGGGGGATGTGGCCGCACGAAAGGCTGCATATTTTGCCGGAACTGCTGATGTGACTGTCGTGAGCCGTTCATTCCGGCAGAAGATCCAGGATCTTCCGGTTGTCCGCAGGGAATGTGATGTGAGCGCCCTTTCCGAAGAAGCGCTCGAAGCCCTGCTTGACCTGGCGTTTCTTGTCATTGGGGCACTCTCCGACCCGGCCCAGAACAACCGGGTTGGCCGGCTCTGCAGGAAACGGGGGATCCTGTTCAATAATGCCGATGGTGAGCCCGGCGATGTCGTCCTGCCATCAGTAACCGGGGGAACCAGTTATACACTCGCCATCAGCACGAATGGAAGCAGCCCCGCCATTGCCCGGTTTATCCGGGAACACCTGGAGCAGGAATTTCCGGCCCTGGACCAGATGATTACCCTGCAGCAGCGCCTGCGAACGGAATTAAAAACTACTCAACCCGATCAGGCAAAGCGAAATGCAATCCTCCGGGACGTGCTCCAGGACCAAACGGTCTGGACTGCCCTTTCTGCTGATCCAGACGGGGCATGGAACTGGGTAAAGAAGAGGTACCTTCATGACTGAACCCGAACATATCCCCCTGGCAATCGCCGGTGTCAGTCATCATACCGCCAATGTCACCGCGCTCGAATCGTTCCGGTTTGCCGGTGAAGCAGAATTCCTTGAGGCTGCATACGGTCGGTTCGGGGGAGTCCTCCTCCTCCAGACCTGCAACCGGGTTGAAGTGATTGTTGAAGGTGATGTCGAGGAGCTTCGATCTTTCTTAACCGGGCTGGGACGAACTGAATTTTTTGTCCATGAAGGCCGGGGTGCCCTGCGCCACCTCTTTGCCCTGGCATCCGGCATTGACTCGATGATTGTCGGAGAGGACCAGATCATCGGCCAGCTCAAAAAAGCCCTTTCGGATGCGCAGGAAGCCCATACTTCCAGCAGTTTTCTTGAGACCTGCATCAACAAGGCCGTCCATGTCGGGGTCGAAGTGCGGCAGCGCACCCTGATCAACCGGGGATCGGTCTCCGTGGGTTCGGCAGCCGTGCTTCTTGCCGAGGCCGAGATCGGCAGCCTTGCCGGCAAACACATCCTGGTTATTGGCAGTGGCGAGATGGGTCTCCTGGTTGCCCAGGCGCTTGCAGCCAAGAACCTGACGGCCATGTATGTTGCGAACCGCACCTACGGGCGTGCGGTTATTCTCGCAAACAAGATTGGCGGGAAAGCGGTAAAACTTTCCGAGCTCTACCATTACATCACGCTTTCCGATGTGGTGATCTCCTGCACCTCGGCCCCGCACCCGGTTATCCACCGGAAAGATCTCGCCCATGCCATGAAGGACCGGTGCTGGCCGGTGGAGGGACACCCCCGCCCGCTCATCCTCATCGACATTGCCCAGCCCCGGGATGTTGAGGAAGGTGCAGAGACCATTGATGGCGTCCATCTCTTCACCATTGACAATCTCCGCAGCATAAATGAACAGACGATGAGCACGAGAAAGGCTGAAGCGGACCGGGCCCACGAGTTTGTTGACGCGGAACTCGGGCTCTTCCTGCGGCACCAGAACCGCCGGTCCGCAGATGACGCCCTGGCATCCCTTCATACGTGGGCCGAGTCGGTGCGCGTGCGGGAACGCGACCGGGCCATAACCCGCCTCTCTCCGGCCGATAAGAAAACGGTCGATATTGTTGACGACCTCTCCCGCGTTCTGGCAAAAAAACTGCTCACCGATCTCACCTTCTCCATCCGGGCAAGTGCGGAAGAAGGAGATCTTGCTTCGGTGGATGCACTGGTAAAGGCGATCACGAAAGGTGATCGTATCGGGACAGGCACGATATCCCCAAAAAAAGATTAGGGTTATCTTCCGGAATGGGCTGATGAATGGATCATCAGGATCTTTTTAACAGTATATAGTGTACGGGCTGTCCCCGGAAATATAAAAAAAATATTCACCCTGACTTTCCGCTTATATGATGATCTGTTTTACCTGGGGCAGCGCACGGATCTGCTCAATTACTCCCACGGGGAGGGGTTCATCGACAATGATGACAAGTTTTGGCTCTTCGGAAAATTCCGGATCGGTTACAAAGATCTGCCGTATCGAGAGCATATGATCGGAAAGGACCCGTACCGCAGCTCCGACAATCCCGCGCTCGCTGGCATTCCGGGGAAGGATGGTGATTACGGTGAACCCGAGCGATTCGCCAACCCGGCTCAGGTCGGGAGTTGCCCGCATGTTTAAGAAAATATCCTTGAGCAGCGGGCGTTCAAGGATGTGCCGCGCAGTGGAATCGATCACACGCCGGTCGGATCCGATCGCTTTTGCAACCGCGGTTGCCGGAATTTCAATACCATTGCAGCTGATTCTTCCGTCCTCAGTAACGCCGAAACCGTTTTCAAGCAGGAATCGTACCACGCGACTCTGGGAAGGCGAATCGGCAAATTCACTGATGATATCTGACCACATACACACCACTGGTAAGAACGCAAATAAATATACATCTATGTAGTTCCGTGGACATTTTGTTAAATATGTAGCCTGCGACCAAAGGGGGGTATGCGCATCACCAGGGTCGGAGACCCCGGTTTCCTGCTTTTCCGACGGTTATGACAGGTGACCCGGTGCCTCTGAAACAGAACATTCTTTTAGATGGACAACCTTTTTGTTATGACACAGAAGCGAGGGTAGCCAGTCCCGTTCAAAGGCTCAAAGATTGAGAACCCTGGACACGATTCAGGCACCGTATCGCGGAGTGTTCCCTCAGTAAAAGTACATTGGCGAGGGTAGCCAAGCCCGGTCAAAGGCGCTAGGTTGAGGGCCTAGTCTCGCAGGAGTTCTTGGGTTCGAATCCCATCCCTCGCATATTGTTTTAAAAATTTTTCTTCGTTAACTTCAGGTTTTTTCCACATAACGGGGGATTCTGGCAGGATTGATACGTTCTTTCACTGTGAAAGAAAACCAGGTACGTCTCGTTTTTGCAGGTTTTTTCTATCAGCACCTGCGGGTTTCAGAACGAATGAAAAATAAGATTTTTACGATAGAGGGAACATTATCGTTCGATCAGGTGGATGTGGTCATCGGTCTTTTTTGCCAGGTCCCCTTGTCCCTGCAACCGGGCAACATCCGACATTGCCTCGAGCACATGCACGGATTCTTCCAGGAAGGAGAGGATATCTGCGGGAAATACTTCGATCCCGTACTCATCCTGCAGGAAGGCCGCAATCTGCCGGTGATCAAGACCGTTCTCGCGAAGTTCAATTACTTTTTTGGAAAACTTTTTCTCTGGGCAGCCGCAGAGCGGGGAATCCTTGCAGTTGCAGCGAAGAAAATCGTTAAAAAATGAAAGGATCTGGTCTCTTACACCAAAATCCAGTGAATCATAATCCAGGCGCGAACAGAGGGCTTCGAGCATGGTGCCGGAGAATGCCAGCTCAGGAAGGCGATAGCCGGTGAGCCGTTCAATCTTTTTTGCATTCCGGAACCGTGCACGATCCGCGATCAATCCTCGTCTCCGGTGGACTCATCGAAATTCTTCAATGAGGTCATGGCTTCGCCCATCCGCTCGCACTCGATAAGCCATTCGTCAAAGAGACTGGTCTGTTCGACATCGTCTTTGACAAATTTACTGCAGCAGGTTGCCCCGTCAATGACAGCAGCCCCGATATTTGCAACAGTCTCAAGCGCCTTTTCCATGTCCTTTTCTATATCGGCCCTGCCGGTCTTGACCAGCGCCTTGATGTCCTTCTCAAAACCCCCGGCAAGATAGAGCCGGCAGGAAGCAAAGAGGGCCAGTTTGGGGAGCTGGAGGATCTCAACGAGTTCGCCCAGTTCGCCCTCAGGTGCGGGGGACATGACGATTGCCTCGACCTGCGAGAGCTTGTCTACTGCCTCTTCAAAGGTGTAGCGTTTGTTCTGGTAGAGCTTGACAATCTTCAATACCGATACCGTGATATCTATGGAGAACCCGTCAAGTATCCGGAAGCCTTCCGGCAGATCTTCGCTTTTCGGGTCAGCTTCAAAACTCGCTTCCTTGAGGGACTTTAACCAGTTGTCCCAGCGCTCCTGGTTGTAAAAAATATAAAACAACTTCAGCGGTTCAGCCTCTATTTTCTTGGTCGCCTTTTTCGCCATTTCAGTACACTATTCACTCTCCTGATTAAAGGATTTCGTTGTCGGCATGATTTTTTTGTTCATACCCGGCAGGTTCCGGGTTGAACCGGAGATGAACTTCAAAATGGTAAAACAGGGGCCAGTCCCGCCAATGGTTATCTCTCTTGAATATCAATAGTTCATGGAATATGCAGACGGGCGAGGAAAATGGCAGTTCACAACGGCTGGTGATGGTACGGTACGGCGAGCTGTTTTTAAAAAGCGAACCGGTGAAACATCATTTTATCGGGCTGCTGCTGAGAAATATTGGAAAAGCACTCTCCGCAGCAGGTTTACAGGGCCATTATGAAACCCCCCGGGGGCGCATCCTTATCTTTGGTAAAGAGCCGGAAAAAATTGCTGAGATCGTCTCACGTATTTTTGGTCTCGTGGATGTGAGCATCTGCACAAAGACCGGTGGTTCCATTGATGATCTCTGCACAGCAGCAGTCACGCTCGCAAAATCGCATCTCTCGGCCGGCATGGGGTTTGCAGTCCGGGCAAAACGCCAGCAGAAGACCGGGCTCGACAGCCAGGTGCTGGGTGCGCGTATCGGATCAGCAATCTATGAAGCGATTCCCGGCCTGCACGTGGATCTGGATCATCCGGATTACGAGGTCTTTGTTGAAGTACGGGATTTTGGCGGGCTGGTGTATGATTCCCGGACAACAGCACCCGGGGGATTACCCTGGGGAACCCAGGGGCGGGCGCTGGTCCTGCTCTCATCGGGTATCGATTCCCCGGTAGCATCCTGGCTTGCCATGAAACGCGGGTGTGAGATAGTCCACCTGCATCTTGACGGGCGGCGCTGGGCAGGGTGTGATGTGAAGTCTGCGGCTATAGAAAACCACCGGCGACTCTCGCGCTGGTGTGCCGGCAATCCGCTCATGATGGTGATTGCAAACAGTGAGCCGCTCTATGACCGGATGCAGGAACTCCGCATTCCCCCAAGGTACCGGTGTGTGATCTGCAAGCGCTTCATGCTGCAGGTAGCTTCGCGCCTCATGAAGAACGAGGGCGCGCTGGCCATTTTTACCGGCGAGAATCTCGGGCAGGTCGCGTCCCAGACCCTGGCAAACCTTTCGGTCATTTCTGACGGGATACCGGTGCCCGTCCTGCGCCCTCTTATCACGTACGACAAGGAAGAGATAATCACGCTCGCCCGCCGCATAGGTACGTTTGACACGCACCCGGGGGATCTTGCCTGCAGGGCCGTGCCAAAGATGCCGGCAACCGCAGCCATTCTCGAAGCGATACTGGAATGCGAGCAGAAAATGGATATCGCAGCCCTTGTCGAACAGGCGTGCTCGGAACCGGAGTATATCACTGCCCTCAACAGTGAAATTCTTCCCGCAACCTGATTTCCGCCCGGGCCCGGACCAACAATTTTACCGTCCCGGGTCCATCATTCCGGTAAGGATGCCGGAGCAGGAAAAACCACGTGCGTCATATATTTCCCTGTATGAGTCCGGGGAGCTGGCCGGCCGCATCGATGCGGCATATCGACTTCTGAAATCCTGTACGGTCTGCCCGCGCCAGTGCCGGGTGGACCGGACCCATGATGAGAGGGGTTATTGCCGGACCGGACTTCTTCCGGTCATTGCGAGTTATGGTCCGCACTATGGGGAGGAGCCACCGCTTTCCGGGCGAAAGGGATCCGGAACTATTTTTGTCACCCACTGTAATCTTGCCTGCGGGTTCTGCCAGAATTATGATATCAGCCAGTGTGGCAGGGGAGACGAGGTTTCCTGTAATCTGCTGGCGGGAATGATGACCCGGCTCCAGGCGCAGGGGTGCCATAACATCAATATCGTTTCGCCGTCACATGTTGTCCCGCAGTTGATCCAGGGTGTAGCAATCGCGGCCCGGAACGGACTTGAGATCCCGGTGGTCTATAACAGCGGGGGATATGATTCCCCGGATACTCTCAGGCTCCTGGACGGGATCATCGATATTTACCTGCCGGATGCAAAATACGGCAGCAACGAAGTAGCTCTTGCCCTGTCGGGTGCACCGCATTACACTGAATCCATGAAAGCGGCAATAAAGGAGATGCACCGGCAGGTCGGGGATCTGGTCATTGAAGGGGGTATCGCCACCCGGGGTCTCGTTATCCGGCACCTGGTATTACCGGGCAATCTTGCCGGCAGCGATACCGTCCTGCCATGGATAGCCGGGGAGATTTCACGTAACTCGTATGTTAACATCATGGACCAGTACCATCCTTCGTGGCATGCAGCAAAACCCGGTATGGGATTATTACCCGGCTCCCTGAGCCGAAAGATAACTGCTGATGAATACCGGTATGCCATCCGCTGCGCCCGGAATTGCGGGCTTCACCGGAGATTTTAAAAAAGGTTCAGAGAAGTTTTTCCACATTTTTAATAACGGTTTTTAACGCCTTGACCCGGGCATACCATTTGTCATCGGATTCTATTACCACCCACGGGGCATAGGGCGTATTGGTTCTTGCCAGCATCTCATCCACCGCACTATTATACGAATCCCATTTCTGCCGGTTTCGCCAGTCCTCATCAGTGATCTTGTATTGTTTGAGAGGATCCTGTTCCCGCTGTTTGAACCGTTTGAGTTGCTCGTCTTTGTCTATCTCAAGCCAGAACTTTACCATGCCACCGCCACTGCTCTCAACATAGTCCTGTTCCATCTCGTTGATCTCCTGGTATGCCCGCTGCCATTCATTTTCTGAACAGAAGCCTTCCACCCGTTCAACCAGCACTCTCCCGTACCAGCTGCGATCATACACTGCAATGTGGCCGGCTGCGGGGAAATATTTGATAAATCTTCTCAGGTAGTGATACTGTTTCTCATTTTCATTCGGGGCAGCGATGGGAATTACATCATACCCCAGGGGATTCATGAACCGGGCGATTCTGGTGATATTCCCTCCTTTACCTGCAGCATCCCAACCTTCATAGACAATAATGAACGGAATTCTCCGTTTAAAGAGGAGATAATGAAGCTCCAGCATCTCAATCTGGAGATTATTGAGAATGTCCTGGCATTCATCTTTTGAATGGGATGATTCTGAAGAGGATCTTCGCAGAACGGGAGTTCTTGGGGGTTTTGAAATACTTTTGATCTTCCCTTTTTTGGAAATTCCGGCTTGGTTTTCCAAAATCTTCTTTTCAAGAGTTTTTACCAGGAAAGAATATACTTTAAAAATGGCATATTTGCGGTCAGTGGATTCTATAACATGCCAGGGAGCATAGTCAGTATCGGTATTTTCAATGAATTCATCGATTATCGGCAGATAGGTATCATAATGCTGGTGAAAATTCCAGATGTGAGGGGTAACAAGCCAGGCAGTCAGGGGATTTCGTTCCCGTTCAAGAAGGCGCATCTTCTGTTCTTCCTTGCTGATGTGTAAAAAAAACTTGATAACTACTGCACCGCCATCCGCTATCTGGCGCTCGAAATTGTTGATGGAAACTATCTTGTCTTTCATTGATTTTTTCCAGCTGAGGCTGGAGAGTTTTTCTGCAAGGGCCCGGCTGTACCAGCTGCGGGCAAAAATTGCGATTCTTCCCTTGGAAGGAGTCCGCAGCCAGAATCTCCACATGAAAGGCCGGGCCCGTTCTTCATCACTGGGATTGTCAATTGCATGAAGATTAAAGCCTCGGGGATCCAGTGACTGGATGATTTCCGCAGTGGACATAGTGATACCAGCAGCATTCCATCCTTCAATCACGATCATGACCGGGATGTTCAGGTCGCGAAGTGTCCTCTGGAGAATTCCCAGTCGTTCTTTTAACGGACCAATTGATTTTTCAAAGGATTCGTCATCTATCGTTTTGGTCAGGTCCAGTTTTTCAAACATCTATCCCCCATATTTTTTACGGATTTACTCATCCATCCTTAATTGTAACAATCGAATCGTAGGGTATCTCTGCTAATAAAACCACCCGTGATTCCTAAGTAAATTTTCCCACTCATTATTCCAGCAATCCCGGTGAAATTGCTGAAAATCAGTTGATGTGTAATATATTTGGGTAAGTTTAAATATCATGGAATACACCTTCCTTCTCTTTTATGTAGTACGGGGTAGAATGGATATTTAGATTTGGTTCATCTTTCCCGCGCCATAGTTGTCCAGACTTGTGGTGGCGTTTTGGGAACCAAACCAGATAAAAAATGGACGTGGATATATGGTTGCGGACAGTGGATCCACCATTGCATGGCTTATCACAGCTTCAGCGCTTGTGATGCTGATGACACCCGGCGTAGGATTTTTTTACGGCGGACTTGTACGGAAGAAGAATTTTATCTCAATGATCTCACTCTCCTTTGTTGCTTTCGCCCTCGTGAGTATCCAGTGGATTTTTATCGGGTACACCCTCGCTTTTGGCCCGGATGTTGCCGGAGTTATCGGGAACCTGGGAAATCTCGGATTGAATGGAGTGAGCATGAATATGGGCGATGCCGGGTATCCTCCGCTGCTCTTCATGCTCTTCCAGATGACCTTTGCAGCGGTGACGGTTGCCATCGTTACTTCGGGCCTGGCAGAACGGGTGAAACTGAGTTCCTTCATCATCTTCTCTTTGCTCTGGACAACACTGGTATATGACCCGATAGCTCACTGGGTCTGGGGAGGGGGCTGGCTCGCATCGATTGGGTGTATTGATTATGCCGGTGGTATTGTCGTGCACATCAGCGCCGGGTTTGCCGCCCTTGCTCTTGCCATTGTTATCGGGAAGCGTGCCGGCTATGGTCATTACTCAATGGAACCGCACAATATCCCGATGACACTTCTCGGAGCTGCCCTGCTCTGGTTTGGGTGGTTCGGATTTAATGGCGGGAGTGCCCTTGCGGCAAACGGCATGGCAGTGAATGCGATTGTCGTGACGAATACGGCCGCCGCTGCAGGAGCTTTGTCTTGGATGGCGATCAGCTGGTACTATGGTAAACCCAGTTCCCTTGGCATGGTCACCGGGGCAGTGGCCGGTCTTGGAACCATCACCCCTGCTGCCGGGTACGTAACTCCCATGGTCGCAGTCCTTATCGGTGCTATTGCCGGTATTGTCTGTTACAAGGCAATGCTTTGGAGGATCAAGAGCGGAATGGATGAGAGCCTTGATGCCTGGGCTGTCCACGGGGTAGGAGGATTCATGGGCACGATCTTTGCAGGGATTTTTGCAACAACTGCTGTGTGCAGTTACTCCGGACTGCTCGAAGGAAATGTCCACCAGTTCACGGCAAATGTGATCGGGGCGGTTGTGGTGACCATATATGCGTTCGTTGTTACCTGCGTGATCGCTATTGCCGTTGATAAGACCATGGGGCTCAGGGTGAGCGAGGAAGAAGAGTATGTAGGACTGGATCTTTCGCAACATGGTGAATGTTACCGGTGAAATTACTCCTTCTTTTTAATAAAAAACCATAAAAAAGAAAAATACCATTTTTTCTCTCGTTTTCTCTCAAACACTTTTTCATTCGCCGGATATGCTTTTTGCATAATGCACAGGTTGAAAATTGGCCCGGTCCGCCGTGTCATCGAACAAACGGAAAACATTTGTATTGACTGATTCGGTCCTTATACGGAATATTTTCACGTACAATGGTGCCAGGTAAAAAGGAAAAAAATCCAAATGAATTATTTTTTAACCGAAAGCCCGTTCTCCTGTGCAATATCAGCAAAGACTTCCGCAAGATACTTGGCCTGCTTGTCAGTCATGCCATAGGTATTGAACTTCCAGACTTTTGTTGCCCCGGGAATGACTCCGGTCACACCCCTTTCCTCAAGTGCACTGGAGAAGTAAAATCCGCGTTTTTTGTGCGTTTCTGCCACTTTGTCAAACGAGCAGATCGTATCTGCCCGGGTCAGCGTGTGCTTTCGTGGCATCTCCGAGAGGATTTTCGTTCCGTCAACCGAGCAAAGACCCTCGACAATGATCCGGTTGTTCTCCAGTTCGCGCCCAAAATGTTTCACCCGTTCCCTGACATGGGGAAATGATGCCATCATGCCTATGAGAGTGACTCCCATCAGCGTGCATCCCATCATTTCGGGTTCCTTGATCCCAAACTTCCGCTGGGTAACGTCCCCGATAATCGCAGTTGTGCGGAAGACTTCTGCCGCCCGCTCCGCTGTTGTTGCAAGGATACCGGATGGTGCCGGGGCTGCCATACTCTTGTGACCGGAACCAACAACGAAGTCCACGCCAAGATCCTTACCATTTACCGGCAGGATACCAACCGTGTAGGCACCGTTGTAGAGAACCGGAATATCATACTGGTGACAGACTTTTGCGATTCCTTTGACATCATGCATATTACCAAACTGGTAGTCAACATGGTCGATAAAGGCCAGCACGGGTACCTTGCCGGACTGATTTTTGACTTCCTCAATCTTTGCTGCTGTTGCATCGGGAGTAACCATGCGCAGGTCATTTGCCGGAATCTCGCAGGCAACACCCCCGGCGCCTTCCACCGCCAGGAATTCAGTGTAGTGGGAGAGTGAAGTGAGCAGGACCGGATCTCCCTTCTGAACATACGTATGGGCTACTGCCTGGAATCCCCGACGTGCCCCGGGTACCGTACGAACCGCATCCATGTTCAGCCAGGCAGCAACATCCTTATGAAATTCTGCGATTGGGGGCTTGCTGATATAGTCGAGCCGGTTGGGCTTTCGGCAGTTGTCACACACCGAGTACCCGTCACCGTACGCGATCACGGCTTTCATTGCATCGCCCGTGAGCCGGCCACCGGCCTGGATCGGATCGATATTGATGGCAAGTTCGTCCACCTGCCGTGCCTCAATGCCATTCGCGCATCTCATTTCAGCATCTCCTGTTTCAATGAAGAGACCTGCCGTTCCAGATTTTCCAAAAGACGTTGTGCCTCGACCTGCTGTTTATCATCCAGCTCGTGCCCGGGGGCTGTCTCCCGGAGAATGACCCGGAGATCCGTGAGCGTATAGAGTGCCTGGAATGTCATGTCAACTGCCCGTTTTGACAATAGGAATCACCTTCCTAGTATTGGGCTGCACTGAAATAAGTAACCGCTTTTTTTTTAAAACCGGTACACTGGATATATCGTATCTCGCATGACAACAAGAGTACGATGGTGTGACCGTTGGCGTTTACCTGTCAGCAATGCGGGGAGTGTTGCAGCTCCATGGGCGAGATCATAGAAATACATGAAGAGCTGGAATGCCGAACGTTCCGGATAGGATTTTCCGTTACCGGAGAAGAACGAATCGTTTCTATCGATCCTGATAAACAGGAATTGTTCTGTTCGCAGGAAATCAGGACATTGAGACCAATGGCATGCCCGTTCCTGCGGCAGGATGGCAATAATAAATTCGTCTGTTCCGTTCACATGTCCCGCCCGGAGCTCTGCCGCCAGTATTTCTGTTATCGTATTCTGGTACTTGACACAGAGAAGAACCGGATCGGCAGAGTGAACGATGCATCCCGGTACTTCACTACATCCGATGAAAATCTCCGCCGGTTATGGAATCAGGAAATTGCCGGCATCCCGATTCAGAAAGAGGATGACTGGGAGGAATACGTTGAACAGACTCTTACGCGAGCCGGATACCTGGTTGAGCGATAAGAATGAACGGTACAAGTGGATTTTTTTGAAAAATTCAAATTATTCTAAAATCCAAAAAATAAAATCTTCTGAATCAATACATTTCTTTATGTTCTTTAACGGGTAATTCTGGAGTTGAACACCAATGATGAGTTTTACCTATCTCTGCAAACATCTTGCCGGTACCCAGCCAACAAAAGGAAATGAGACCGGAGCTGCCAGTTGCACAAAAAAACATGATGTGGGGGATTTCTGTACTACGGATACCCCTGAAAAGGTAGCTTTGGCAAAGATAACCTGCCGGGATGCAGATTTTATAAAAATCCCGGTCATGCGAAAAAGGAATGTATAATTTTTCTAAAAAAAATAATTCTTTTTCATACTCCGGATGAAGGACAAAATGTCCGGGTTTTTACCATCCCAGGTACAGTGTCTTGGTCCGGCTGTAACTATCCAGGGCATGCGAACCGTTCTCCCGGCCCATACCACTCTCGTTCATGCCACCAAATGGAATGTCCGGAGGCACCGTAAGGTGACGGTTCACCCAGATGATACCCGCATGCACATCATCAAATACGCGTTTTGTGGTGGCAAGATTGGTTGTCCAGATCGAAGCACCCAGCCCGTACCGGGACCTGTTCGCCTCAATAATAGCCGTGTCAAGATCCGGCACGCTCATCACCGGCAAAACCGGTCCGAAGATCTCATCGGTGATCAGTTGTGCTCCCGGGCTGATATCAGAAACCAGGGTCGGGCTGTAGAAGTATCCTGCATCATAGGAAGGCCCGGTAAGTTCAGACCCCCCGATCAGGATTGTTCCTTCTCCTCTTTCGGTCACGTTATTAACCATGCAGGAAATCCTCTCCCGCTGTACTGCACTGTTCATTGGCCCCAGATCAATTCCCGGTTCAAGACCGTTTCCTGCTTTTAAGGATTCAACACGCATTTTAAGTTTCGTTAAGAAAATACCGGCTATCTTTTCGTGAACATACAGGCGTTTGACCGCAGTGCAGGTCTGGCCGGTATTATAGAACCGGCCACGGAGTGCTCCTTCGACAGCCTTGTCTATGTCGGCATCGTCCATGACAATCATCGGATCTGAGCCTCCGAGCTCGAGTACCAGATCTTTTAGATGCCCCGATGCCATCTGGCGGATTTTTTCGCCGGTCATGGTGTCACCGGTAAAGGAGACCTTGCGAATGAGAGGGTGCCGGACTATGGCAGCGCCGACAGACTCCCCGCTTCCGGTAACAACATTGAGTACACCCGGGGGGAGACCGGCTTTCTCGAGTATCGCGGCAAGCTTCAGGCTGGAAAGGGGCGTGGTGGAGGCTGGTTTGAGCACCATGGTATTACCGGCAAGAAGTGCAGGCCCTATCTTCCATCCCATGATGAGAACCGGCATATTCCACGGGATGATAGCTCCGCAGATCCCTATGGGTTCATGCACTACCATGCAGTCCCCTGCAGGACCAAGGCGGATTGTCTCTCCGGAGGAGTGAGCGGAGATACCGGCATAAAATTCCAGAATATTGGCAAAACCCCGGACTTCATCGACAGCCTCCCGGAGTGGTTTGCCCTGCTCCATGGTAAGGAGTTGAGCAATATCCCTGTGCTGCTCTCTCACCAGGCCGGCGGCATGAAACAGGATCAGACCGCGTTCACGAGCTGTTTTCTTCTTCCAGTTGCCGGATGCGGCCTCTGCTGCATCAGCGGCCAGAGCAACATCATTCGTTGTCCCGGAAGGGACCCTGTCGATTAATTCTCCGGTTGCCGGATTCTTCACCTCAATCCAGCGATCGTCAAGTCCCCCGGTATCTTTTCCCCCAATCCGCATCAGCATCTGAACAATCCTCTGTTGTACCTGATCGATTATGCATTGGCTGTGCAATAAAAGGAAGTGGTGAAACTTCGCATGCCTGCATAATCTGCCTGCAGGACAAACTATTTGAGCAGCATTCTCTAATGACTGGCTGAGAGGGGATTGATATGACCGAAGAACTGCTCATGGAAGTCAACGATCTCATCTGGGAAAAAACTGTAGAGAAAGGGACTAAACCTGTCGCTGTCATGTTCTACAGCCCTGCGTGCTCTTTCTGTCACCAGATGGAGCTGTATTTTAAAAATTATGCGGAAGAATTCAAAGATTCCATCCTCTTTGCTAAGCTCAATATTGTGACAAACCAGTGGGTAGCCGAGCGTTATGGCGTGAGGAGCACACCAACATTCAAATTTTTCTGCAATGGAAAAGCAGTACAGGAAATGGTGGGAGCTGTATATCCCGCGCTTCTTAAAAAGATGGTTGAAGACGTGCTTGTCCATGGCAAGGATTGCGCAAAGAATTCAACCGTTATTGATTACGATGTCACCGGGTACGGGTAGGAATTGATATGGATACTTTTGAGCAATGGCTGGATACCTTCTGGCAGATACCTGCACGGGAGCGTAAGGAATACCTGGCAGTCAAAAAAGCAGCCTGTATCTGTCCGGAATGTCCCTCCTACAACCGCTGTGCCGGTGAGAGTAAGGAACTTGCGTATTGTATTTCCGGAAAAAGTCCGCTCTGCATATCTGAAGATCGCGGGTGTACCTGCAGGCGTTGCCCGGTTACTTCCAGCCTTAATCTTACATACCATGATTTCTGCTTCAAAGGCAGCGAAGCCGTACAGCGTTATGAACATGAAGTCCATTGATCAGTTCTTGTTCAGAGATGGCGGCTGCATCCGCACTGTTCGGCAGCCTCAGCTACTGCCTTGGCAACGGCTCGTGTCACATCTTTGTCAAGGATATTGGGCATAATCCGTTCCCTCTGGGGTTTTGGAACACACCGGGCAATCGCGTGTGCCGCCGCGATCTTCATCTCATCCGTTATACGGGTTGCACGTGCATCGAGTGCACCCCGGAAAATGCCGGGGAATGCGAGCACATTATTGATCTGGTTGGGAAAATCGCTGCGGCCGGTGCCTACAACTGCTGCACCGGCATTCTTTGCCCTATCCGGCCAGATCTCCGGCACCGGGTTTGCCATGGCAAAGACAATCGCATCCCGGTTCATTGATCTCACCATATCTTCGGTTATGATATTTGGCGCTGAAACCCCGATAACCACATCCGCACCAATCATTGCATCCTCAAGTTTGCCCGAGAGTGCCGGACGATTCGTCTCTTCACCAACAATAAATTTATATTTGTTTTTGTAGAGCCCTTCTCTTCCCCTGAAGATTGTCCCCTGGGTGTCACAGACAATGATCTCGTGCACCATGGTACAGACGTTGGGATTATAACCTATGCATTTCAGGAGCCGGGTAATGGCAAAACCTGCGGCTCCTGCACCGCAGATCACGATATTGAGATCTTCAAATTTTTTATTGGTAACCTTACAGGCATTGAGCAATGCAGCAAGCACAACGATAGCAGTCCCGTGCTGGTCGTCATGCATTACCGGAATACCAATCTCCTGGAGGGCATCTTCAACTTCAAAACATTTCGGGGCTGCGATATCTTCGAGATTGATTCCGCCGAACACCGGGGCGATATTTTTTATCTGGTCGACAATGTCAGTCTCATAATTTTCAAAACAGATGGGGAATGCATCGATACCGGCAAATTCCTTGAAAAGAATTGCCTTTCCCTCCATTACCGGAATTGCAGCGTACCCGCCAATATTTCCCAGCCCCAGCACCGCCGAACCGTCTGTGACGATAGCTATTGTGTTGGCTTTTAACGTGTATTTGTAAGCAAGATTCCGATCTCTGGCGATTTCCCGGCAGACTTCTGCAACCCCCGGAGTATATGCAAGAGAGAGATCGTGTTTGGTTTTTAAGGGCACTTTCGATCGGATCTCAAGTTTGCCTTTATGCCTGGCATGCAGGGTAAGTGCTTCCTGATAAATTTCATCACTTCCCGGTGTGAACAGCATCCTTGACTCTCCTTTATACGATTAAAGCGTGTGAAAGGCAATGAATCTTGCTCTGTTCGTGAATGGAGACCGGAAGAAAATAGCCGGGAAAATGGGTTTTTCTCTGAACGAAAATTTTACCCGGGAAGAATGAGGAAAAAACACCCCGCTCCAATTCTTGCCCCATATCTTTTACTGAAATACAGCGAAGTCCTGTCCGAATTCATTTAGCGAGTGTTCCCTTTTATCGTCATTATTACTTCATGATTAAAAAATATTTTTCTAAAGAACTGATATCCCTCGGATCCAACTCATGAAAAGTTACATTATTATACGTAAATGAACAAAAGTATACATCAGCGTATAAGTTAGTCAACCGTTATCATTGACTGATGTAAGGACGCTGAAGTTGTATGTTTACCCGATTATCCAAAAACTGATGTGAAACCCATGAAGTCAAAAGATATTGCCATAGTTGGAATCCTGCTTGCCATTGGAGCAATTCTTCGCTATTTCTTAGCAATGCTCCACACCCCGCTCACCCCGAATATGATCATCGCATTTTACTGTCTTGCAATCATCCTCATCCGTCCCAAAGTCTTTGAGGCATTGGGTATCGGACTTGTTGCCGGTATCCTCTCGATGCTGATATCGGGTTCCATATTCCCTCCTGCCAATCTCATCAGTGAACCGATTGGCGCCCTGGTTTGTTTCGGGATTTATGCGCTCATCAGAAATAGATCCCAGTTCGCTCCTGTTGTAACAACATTTCTGGCAACCCTTGCAAGCGGTTTTACTTTTGCAGCGCTTGCGCTTATCGCCGTGGCACCAAAGATCCTAGCCAAGTACGCCACTATGGAAGGATTTATTATTGTCTTTGTTCCGATCGTTGTCATAACTGCGGTATTTAATGCGATTATCGTTCAAATCCTCTACATACCTTCCAACAGGGTATTGTCACGAGGACAGGAATGATCAGGCTCGAAAATATCAGTTATACCTATCCCCATACCGTGCAGAAAGCCCTCAAAAATCTTTCTTTTTCTTTACCCCGGGGCAGCTGTATTATGGTAACCGGGCCATCCGGTGCAGGAAAAACCACCCTCTGTCTTGCGGCTGCAGGAATTCTCCACCACGAATATGGGGGTAAAAAGGAAGGAGTGGTATTTGTTGATGGACTAGATGTACTCAACTATCCCGACCTTACAGCGCTGGCACAGAAAATTGGTATCGTTTTTGATGATGCTGAAGCCCAGATGATCTTCACTACGGTGGAAGAAGAGATTTTATCGGCAATCGAACACCGGGGACTGGATGTTGCAGCAACAGAAGAACGGCTCAATTCTATCATAACTACCACGTACCTTACCGAGCTGCGCACCCGTTCCCCACATAATCTTTCCGGAGGGCAGAAACAGCGGGTCGCCCTGGCTGCAACTCTGGCTCTCGGTAATGATATCCTGATTCTTGATGAACCTACTTCCGAGCTCGATGAGCATGCAACAACGCGGATTGTATCAATACTGAGCGATTTGAAAAAACAGGGAAAAACCATCCTTCTTGTTGAACATAAGTATTCGCATTTTAAAGACATTGTAGATGCGCTTGTCGTCATGGAGAACGGAACTATCAGTGCAATCGGAAAACCCGGTGATGTGCTGGCAGATGTTCGCCTGAAAAAGATCGTTATCGCTGACTTTTCCGGCATCCGGACAATGCCTAAACAGGCTCACCAGGATGCGCAATTCCCTGTATCTTCGGATCCAATCATTCAGGTAAGGGACCTGTCCTATGCATATGGGGATATTCTGGCTTTGGATTCGGTCAATCTAATCGTTCAACCCGGAGAATTTGTTGCTCTTGTTGGTGAGAATGGATCCGGAAAAACCACGCTGGTCAAACATTTCAACCGTTTGCTGACTCCTACGCTGGGAAATATAATTATCAACGGTAAAAATACACGGGATTGCACGATAACCGGGCTTGCACGACATGTCGGGTTGGTATTCCAGAATCCTGACCACATGTTCTTTGCCGATACCGTTAACGAAGAGGTAGCGTTCGGGTTACATAATCTCGGCATAACCGATGGCAATGAAATTATTGATGCAGCTCTTTCTGAAGTCGGGCTGGCACATACAAAAGATCTCTACCCCCGGTGGCTTTCGCGTGGCGAACGGCAGCGGCTGGCTATTGCCTGCGTGATTGCCATGAAACCTGCAATCATTGTGCTGGATGAACCCACTACCGGTCTTGATGGTGATGAGGCACGCCTTGTCCTTGAAATCTTAAAAATCCTCCAGCAAAAAGGACACACGATAATTATTATCACTCATAATAAGGAGATTGCCACAAATTGTGCTGACCGGATTGTGACTATGGAGAAAGGCAAGATTATTTCGGATAGCTGCGGGGGTGCATAAATGGCAGAAATTCTTGCCTATGTCCACAAAGAGGGATTTTTCCACCGGCTTCATCCATTTACCAAGATTACTTTCATCCTCTTGTTTGGCCTTATGTCCATCCTGTCGACAAATTTATTATTTCTCGTTCTGCTGGTCGTTGCGGTTCTCATTATTGCTTACTTTGCCAGCCTCAGTACAGAAGTAATGCAACAGTTCAAACTGATCACCCTCATGAGTATAATTCTCATTGGTCTTACTATCATTACAATGCCCAGTGGGGACACTCTGGGTTACCTGATCCCTTCAATCATTCCGATTATCGGGGGTCATATCCCCATTACTATGGGTGCGATTGATTTCGGACTTGTTCTCACCATGAGATTTATGGTGCTTATCTGCGTCTTCCAGCTCTTTGTAATCTCCACGCAGCCGCGGGATATTGTGCACACTATGGAGCATATGAAAATCCCGGTTGATTATACCCTGATGTTTCTTATCGCCCTGCGTTTCATCCCAACACTCCAGATTGAGGGGAAACGAATTCATGAAGCACAGCTTGCACGGGGGTATAATCCCGGTTCGGGTGTACTTGGAAAAGTTCGCAGTGTTGCACCGATTGTAATCCCCCTTGTATCGAACGCACTTGCCCGGGCTACCGTACTGGGTCTTACTATTGATATCCGGGGATATCGTACAGGAATACGAACACGGATCCGGGAATTTGCATTCCAGAGAAGGGATTATGCTACTATTTTCCTCCTCATCGCTGCCGGATGTGGATATACGATGCTGATTGTCCAACAGATTATTTGATTACGGTTACTGGTTATCAAATTTTTTTTATAAGAATGTGTTTGAAGTTTGCAGGCAAAAAAAAAATTTGCAAAAATGCTACGGAAACCCTATCATTCACCATAATTTCATTCCAGGTCTTTTTGAGATCTTCTCCCAATTCAATAATCTCCAAACACAGTACTTCTCTAAATTTTCCCCCATGAACTTTGGATAGTCATCGATCGTTACAACCCTCCAATCAACCGAGAGATCGAAGAACCGAAATCACCGTAACAAATTTGAGTTTTTTCCGGAGCCCTTCCCAGACGAATAGCCGGAAGAAATCAAATCTAAACAAATCTTCATCAATTGTCCTCGGTCCTCGTTGAACCTTTGAGAAGAATGTCCATTGAAGAGCTACCCAGATATTCTTGAGGAGGAACGAGATTATCGTCAAGAGATAGCGGAGCACCACATTCCGGGAAGAGGTTTTAGCTTTCACAATGTTCCGGATACGGTATGAAGATTCGATAGCGAACCGGTTCTTGTAGACCAGGTAGACTCTTCGGGGTTTCCAGTCAATGCCGTACACGACGTAACCGAGATTCACATTCCCGAATTTCTTATTCCTTCCCTGAAGGTACTGAACATCAATTGCAAGAGTAAGATCAAGAGGGCCGGAGGTTCCCATCATCGTGTACCGGGCATAACGGGAATGATTCCCCCGGAGAATTTTCTTGAGTTCCTGGCCGTATTTTCTCACCGGAACAATGTGCGGAATGTTCTCCGTCTGGAGAAACGAGAACACATCGTTTGAGTAAAAACCCCGATCAAGACAGAGTATCTCGATATTCACTTTTGCATCGTTGATGATTGCCAGGAATTTCCGAATGTAATCGACCTTTGATACTCCCTTTTTTACTGGGAAAACTGCAAGGGTCTGCCGGTGACCTTTTGTTGTGATGTAGAGCGAAACGTACGAGTAAAATGTCGTTGTTGATTTCTTCATTTTGCTCTTGAGGACGTAATCTTTGTTCGCTTCGATAATTTCACCATAATACGGATCATCGGTGAGATCTATGGCAAAATGATACGATTTCCCGGGAACAAGGATCTGATCTTTTGAATACGCGAGGATCTTTGATTGTAATTCCAGAAGTGAATCTAAATCCAGCTTGGACAAATGGTATCTGACCGACGTTTCACACGGGACTTTTTCTACGGCTTTATTGATAGAATGCACGGAAAGTTTGGTCGCTGACATCCCGACGAGTGATTGAATGATCGTCTTTTGTCTTAGCGTGCCGTTGATGGAAATCGTGAGGTTCCGGTTTATTGCTTCAACTGCAATTTCGGAACAATCTTCTGCTCGGAGCTCATTCTTTATTCGGCGGGCAATTTGCCGGTGTTTGACCATATTCGGCGCCCGCTGCCTATTTAGATCTTACTGTTTTCTTTTGTTCTGGCTAAAAATTAGAGAAGTACTGAA
>JANYKQ010000035.1 GCA_025358115.1 Methanomicrobiales archaeon
ATAGAGCCTTTCTTTAATTTCATCATGGGATAGGAGTTCAATATGCCGATCTTTCGCAAATTCAATTGAATCTGATGAAAATGAATTGTAACTTGCAAAAACACCTCGCCACTGGTTTCCCAAATCCCGAACTTTTTCAGAGAAATCACGGATTCTGTCAATACTTACCGGAGTCAGATAGTTTTTACATTCTATGGCGATTTTGTCATTGTTTTTGATTGCGATAACATCAATCTCATTGGTATAGCCACTCTTTCCGGGCATTCTCTTCCGCTTTTCCGTAACATATCCTTCAGCGATAAAGATCTGTTCAACAACTTTTTCAAAATTTTTTCCGAGTGCCTGGATATCAGTCTTTGGTGAATATGCTTCAGAGTGTTCGGAATTATTTTCAGATTCTCGTTTTTCAAAATTATCTGAAGGGTGAGACATTGTGCTTTTTGCAGTTACTGTGGAATGAGTTTGGGGTATCAGAAATTTGAATCCACAATTCTGGCAGAAGTTGAGTTTTTTTGTTATGGGATTGCCACATTCCGGACAAAATTTTAAATCTGCCATATATTACAGAACTCTGATGGGTGAACGATATGTCTTTTGTTTTTCATTTCCCTCCATTACCATCCCGAACCCCTTATAAACCTGTCCGTAATATATCTATCGTATCAACGATCTTTAACGTTCGTTGAGCCAGATAACCAGCGTGGGCGGCTCTAAGAGACGCCCGTGCGGGTGGCGGGAAACGGCGAGCGCTCGCAGGGGTTCCCGTTAAAAAATCCGAAGAGAATAGCATAGCATACCATAGAAGACGATAAGCGAGGAATATATTATGATACTAGTACCTGATACCAGCGTCCTTATTGACGGGCGCATAACCTCAATGATAAAAGCCGGTGAATACAAGGGTGCAACAATAATCATCCCGGAAGCAACGATAGCAGAACTCGAAGCCCAGGCAAATAACGGACGCGAAATAGGGTTCTCGGGCCTCAACGAGCTGCAGTCGCTGTGCAAGATGGCTGAAGAGAAGACCATAGAACTCAAATTCTCCGGAATCCGCCCGACTCTCGAACAGGTCAAGCTTGCCAGCGGCGGCGAGATCGATTCGATGATCCGGGGCATAGCAATCGAGAACAAGGCCCGCTTCATCACGAGTGACTTTGTCCAGGCCGAAGTGGCCCGGGCAAAGGGGCTCGATGTCATCTACTTAAAACCGCAGCTCGGGGACTTCGGACCGCTCGCCATCGACCAGTTCTTTGACGAGCACACCATCGCCGTGTACCTCAAGGAGCGGATCGCCCCCACGGCCAAGAAGGGCACGATCAGCGACATGAAACTCGTGAAGATCCGCGACCAGCCCACCTCCGAGTACGAACTCCGGGCCATGGCCCAGGAGATCCTCGAGCGGGCCAAGCGGGACCCTGACGGATTCATCGAAGTCGAGAAACGCGGCATCACGGTGGTGCAGATCGGCTCCATGCGGATCGCCATTGCCCGCCGCCCGTTCTCGGACGGCATGGAGATCACCGCGGTCCGCCCGATCGTGGACGTGACCCTCAAGGACTACACCAAGGCCGATGTCATCACCAAACGCATCACCGGGGAAAAACGCGGTCTCATCATCGCGGGCTCGCCCGGCTCGGGCAAGACCACCCTCGCCCAGAGTGTTGCAACGTACCTGTCAGACTCCGGCTACGTGGTCAAGACCATGGAGGCTCCCCGCGAACTCCAGGTACCGGACCAGATCACCCAGTACACGGCGCTCGATGGCAGCATGGCCAACACCGCTGATGTGCTCCTGCTCGTCCGCCCCGACTTTGTCATCTTCGACGAACTCCGGAAGAACGAGGACTTCAATGTCTTTGGCGACATGCGGCTCGCCGGACTCGGCATGGTCGGTGTCATCCACGCCAACGGCGTCCGGGATGCAGTCCAGCGGTTCTCGAACCGGGTGGACTTCTCGGTGCTCTCCCAGGTGGTCAACACGATCATCTTTGTCAAGCAGGGCATCATCTCCAAGGTCTACGATGTCGACTTCACCATCAAGGTGCCAAACGGAATGGCCGGCGAAGTCCACATGCGCCCCGTGACCACCATCACCGACAATGAGACCGGCCAGCTCGTCCTCGATGTCTTCCGGTACGATGGCGAGACCATCGTCATGCCGGTCCTCGCAGGCGCCCCGGCTCCCGCAGCAGCCCCGGTCCAGCCGGTAAAAACCCCGCAGGTGCAGCAGGTAGGCCAGCCGGTCAACCCGGCACCGCAGCTCACCCGCACTCCGGTACCCGTAGCTCCCCCGCAGGAAGCACCCCGGAAAGAGAGTGACGAACACCCCGGCTGGAAACTCACGGAGAAGGATATCCAGCGCGAGATCGGGCGCTACACCGAAGGCTTCATCGAGGTCCTGATGGTCAGCGACACCAAGGCCATTGTCTACATCGATGACAAGGATGTCCCGGCAGCCATTGGAAAGGGCGGCAAGAACATCTCGGCCATTGTCAACAAGATCGGCATCGGTATCGACATCAAGCCCCGCTCGGAGTTCGACCGGCAGCAGATGCAGGGCCAGCCCCAGCGGGCAGATGAAGAGATGAACCTCGGTGGCGGCGTGAAGATCCAGACCGACAAGAAGCAGCTGACGATCATTGCCCCCGAACAGAGCGGCAAGATCGTCGATGTCTTTGCCGGCAAGGAATACCTCTTTACCGCAACCGTGAACGAACAGGGCGAGATCCACCTTGCCAAGAACTCAAGTATTGCCCAGGAGATGATCCGTCGCTACCAGAACAGCGAGGTCATCAAGCTGCGGCCGGTATAACTTTTTTTACACAGGTGATGATGTGAGCGAATTTGATCTGGGCAAATTTGAAGAAGAAGCACACGAGCGCTGGATACATGCATTTGAATCCAACCCGTCGAAGCTGGAAAAGTTCTACCTGACAGTCGCCTACCCGTACCCGAGCGGTGCCATGCACGTGGGTCACGGAAGGACATACATTGTGCCGGACGTGATCGCACGGTTCTGGCGTATGAAGGGCTGCCAGGTCCTCTACCCGATGGCATTCCACGTTACGGGTGCACCGGTCATCGGTATCTCGAAACGGATCGCCAACAAGGATGAAAAGACCATCCGGCTCTACCGCGACCTGTACAAGGTACCGCAGAACGTGCTGGATGAGTTTGTCGATCCGCTGACCATTGTCCGGCACTTTGCCGGCGAATACCAGCGGGTCATGACGGCCTGCGGGCTCTC
>JANYKQ010000053.1 GCA_025358115.1 Methanomicrobiales archaeon
CCGCAATTTCGGCTGCAGTTCGTAATTCCTTCCGCGCAATTCATGGAGGGAGGCGATCGTTGCATCGCAGGGCTGGTAGGCATAATGCACGGTTGGCCGGTAAACAGCAACGCCGTCTTCCCAGACAGTCCATCGATCGGATATACCGAATGCTTCGCCATGGCGTATGACCATTCCCACGATCTCATGATGCGGCAGCCAGGAGCGCACCCATGTATTGATTCCCATCTTTGCCAGCAGGATCTCATTCTTTGGCCCAACCGGGGGAATCGTGGCCTTATCCGGAAGTTCCTTTTCATGGGTGCCCCATCCGATCTCTGCAGGAGCGGTTCCCTCTTCCCGGAGTCCTTCAATACACCATGTCCCGACAAATTCGTCAACATTTTTGGGTGAGCGGGAGATCTGGGTATCTCTCTCGGAACAATGAATGACTTTGACACCCGTCTCCATGGCCAGGCCGGCAAAATCCTGTTCCAGGATCAGGTTCTTCATCTTATCCGCGTCCGGAGCTATCCCGTCAGCAATCATCCGGCGCGCGATATCGCAGAGTCCCTGCCGGGCAAAATGTGAGATAAGGCCGGGATTTGCCCCATGGTCCACCACACACGTTGGGCCATCATGCCAGTCTTTCGTGAGTTCATGGAGTTTCATCTGCCGGAAATACAGGGTCTTTTCATAGGGACTTGCCGTGAACTTTTCGGCATCAGGATCCCAGGCTTCCACCGAAGTGTTCACGTACATGACCTTATGTTCGTGGCACCATTGCACCAGCTCGCAGCAGTCTATATTCCAAGCGAGATCGATGAGCAGGCCTCCTTCTTCAAGATATTCCGAGAGAATCTCGCTTAAGTTCTCACGGGTGACCTTTCGCTTGAAAAACCGGAGACCCCCCGTTGTCCATGCCTTGAGATCCTGGGCCTTGTTTTTAAAATCGATGATCGTGATATTTTCAAGAGGTATAGTTACATGACGGAGTAAGATGGGTAGTGTACACTTGGACACAGCACCATATCCGATGATTAAGACCTTATTTTTAAACTCCAATCCTACCTCACAGATCACTTTTTTAAACGGAATCCTGTCGTAGAAATTGGTGATGATACATGATAAACTATTAAGAAAAAACCAGATGATCCTTAAGGGGTATGGGAAAAATATTAAATTCAATTTCGAACGATTCACATAAGATATGGGGAAACAACAGATCTTGCGGATTAAAGCGTTAAATCTCAATCGGAGTGAGATTCAATCCCTATAAAATGGATAGCCTTGGGATTACGCCACAATCACCGATTAAGTCTCATAACAGCGGTTCAAGGTTTGGGATAAAGTAAATGTATATATAGAACTACAATACAACAGATATTAGAAAAACACTAAAAGGATGCACTATGAATGATGCAGAACGCAGTGAAGAACAGACTGGCGAAGGATGTACCGGCATTTCAGACACTGCCACTCTGAGCAGCCAGCCGGATTCTACCGCACTGGATGAACAGAAGAAGGCAATTGCTGAACTCAATGATCGGTATTTACGTCTGGCTGCGGATTTTGAAAATTTCAAAAAACGCACAGCACGCGACCGTGAAACGATTTCGAATCTGGCTAACGAACGGTTCGCTGTCGATATTATCGAAGTGCTCGACAACTTTGAGCGGGCGATAAAAGCAGATGATGCTCACCTGCGCGAGGGGATCGTGCAGATTCAGCACCTGCTCAATTCACAGTTGCAACGCCACGGCATCACGTCACTGGATGCTCTCAAAAAACAGTTCAACCCGGCAGAGCATGAGGCGATTGCGCATGTGCCTTCTGACGAAAAGGAAGGTATTGTCATCGATGAAGTGGCACGAGGGTATCGTATGCATGACAAAGTGATCCGGCACGCAAAAGTTGCAGTGTCCAAGGGAAGGTAAGTAACCAGGAGGAAAAAATATGGCAAATGATAAAGTTCTGGGAATTGATCTGGGAACAACATATTCCTGTATGTCCATCATGGAAGCGGGAAAGCCGATTGTCATCCCGAATGCAGAAGGTGGGCGAACAACCGCATCGATTGTCGCTTTCACAAAAGAAGGCGAACGGCTTGTCGGCAGTCTTGCAAAGAGACAGGCTGTAACCAACCCGCAGAGAACTATCCAGTCCATCAAACGCAAGATGGGGACGGGCGAAAAGATCAAGATCGATGACAAGAATTATACGCCACAGGAAATATCATCGATGATCCTGCAGAAATTAAAGATCGATGCAGAAGCATTCCTTGGAGAAAAGATCTCAAAAGCGGTTGTAACGGTCCCGGCTTACTTCAATGATGCACAGCGCCAGGCAACCAAGGATGCCGGCAAGATTGCGGGCCTTGACGTGCTCCGGATTATCAACGAGCCGACAGCAAGCGCTCTTGCCTATGGGATTGACAAAGAACAGGACGCAACGGTCCTTGTCTACGATCTCGGTGGCGGCACGTTCGATGTCTCCATCCTGACCCTTGGCGAGGGTGTATTTGAAGTAAAATCAACAGCAGGTAACAATCATCTTGGCGGCGATGACTTCGACCAGCGGGTCACCGATTACCTTGTCGAGGAGTTCAAAAAGAAAGAAGCTATTGACCTGCGAACGGATCCTTACGCCATGCAGCGGTTGCGCGATGCATCCGAGAATGCAAAGATAGAGCTCTCGCAGCGCCAGAGCACCAACATCAACCTGCCCTACATCACGCAGGACAAGAGCGGCCCGAAGTTCTTAAACATTGATCTCACGAAAGCGAAACTCGAACAACTGATTGGCGATCTCGTGGAATCAACCGTGGGCCCGGTCAAGCAGGCACTCAGCGATGCAAAAATGGAGCCAAAAGACATCGATCACGTGCTGCTTGTTGGCGGATCTACCCGTGTCCCACTCGTCCAGGAAACCGTGAAAAAGCTGCTGGGCAAAGAACCGGACAAGGGCCTCAACCCGGATGAATGCGTGGCACTTGGGGCTGCCATCCAGGGAGCAGTCCTGACTGGAGAGACAAAAGATATTGTTCTCCTGGATGTTACCCCGCTTACTCTTGGCATCGAAACGCTCGGAGGTATTGCAACCAAACTCATCGAACGCAATACAACAATCCCGACACGGAAGAGCCAGATCTTCTCAACGGCAGCAGATGGACAGACCAGTGTCGAGATCCATGTGGTCCAGGGAGAACGTGCGCTGGCAAAAGACAATTTCACCCTGGGCAAATTCCAGTTAACCGGTATTCCACCGGCACCCCGCGGCATTCCCCAGGTGGAAGTCACATTCGATATCGATTCGAACGGTATCATCCATGTCTCCGCCAAGGATCTCGGTACCGGCAACCAGCAGAACATCTCCATCAAAGGGGACAAGAAACTCACTGATGAAGATATCAAGAAGATGATGGACGCTGCAAAGACCTTTGAGAGTGAAGACAAGCAGAAACGCGATGAGATCGAACTGCACAACCAGGCAGACACTGCCGTCTTCACTGCAGAGAAGATGCTCAAAGAGAGCGGTGACAAGCTCGAACCGGAAGACAAGCAGAAGGTTGAAGAGAGCGCTGCGGCAGTAAAAAAGGCGCTGGCTGACGATAATCTCGATGAGATTAAGAAGTCCATGGAAGCACTCACCGAAGCAGTATATGCTGTGACCACCAAGATCTATCAGAAGGTTCAGGCAGAACAGGCCGCGCAGCAGCAGTCTGCCGGTGCACAGCCAAAACCGGAAACCAAAGACGATGACAATGTCGTCAATGCCGATTACAAGGTTAAAGAAGAGTGAAGTAAATTATGGGCGCAGGAGATTATTACGACACACTCGGCATACCCCGGAATGCCGATGACAAAGAAGTAAAGAAAGCATACCGCAACCTCGCCCGTAAATATCACCCGGATGTCTGTAAAGAGCCGGGGGCTGAAGAGAAGTTCAAGAAGATCAACGAAGCCTACAGCGTTCTTTCTGACGAACAGAAGAAAGCCCAGTATGACAACATGGGCCACGAAACCTTCACCAATGCCTCAAAAGGCTCCTATACCGGAGGTGGACAGGCGGGTGGAGGATTCTCTTCTGACTTCTCCGGTTTTGGAGACATTTTTGATTTCTTTGGCGGGGGCCAGAGGCGCTCAGGTCCCCAGCCAGGCGCAGATCTTCTCATGCGCATCCAGATCCGGCTTGAGGATGCCGTTTCCGGCATGGATCGCGAAATCGAGGTGATGCACACTGAGCCATGCGCCACCTGCAGTGGTTCGGGAAGTGAGAACAAACGCCTTAATGTATGCCCCCGTTGTGGGGGAACCGGGCAGATGCGGCAGACCGCGAATTCCGCTTTTGGCCAGTTCGTCCGTATGACTCCCTGTACCCAGTGCGGCGGAAAAGGGAAGATCCCGGAGAAGATTTGCAAAACATGCCGCGGTTCCGGTCATACCCGTGTGAAGAGGAAAATATCCATTCATATCCCGGCTGGGATAGACAATGGTATGCGGCTTCGCATGGAAGGGTACGGGGAAGCCGGGGATTACGGCGCTGCAAACGGCGACCTGTTCATCGAAGTATATGTCCAGACCCATGACCGGTTCGTGAGAACGGGCGATAATCTTGAGACTACCATTGAGATAAGTCCCGCCCAGGCAGCGCTCGGTACTTCCGTGGAGATCGAGACTATCGACAAGCGTCATATCGATCTCAAAATACCTGCCGGGATACAGTATAACACTGCATTGAAGATTGGCGGAGAAGGAGTAAAGCGTCGGGGACATCCCGGGGATCTCCTCGTCCGGATAAAGATTGTTACTCCCAAATCCCTGAGCGGCGAACAAAAAGAACTCTACCAGAAACTTGCCGATCTGGAAGGCAGTTCCAATGTTGGCGGGGGATTTTTTTCCGGCATCATGGGAAAGAAAAAAGGAAAAAAATGAGAGAAGTACTCACACTTCCCTTTTAACATTTTTTAAGCACGGCTTTTTTGTAATTTTTACGCACATTTTTTAGTCACTGCATATAATGAGATAACGATGAAACTGCTCTTTGAGCTTTCCGGTGAGAACCCGACATTACCCTTTGCTGAACTCACCTGTGTCGGCACGGTTCTTGAAGAGCGCCTGCAGGTAGCGGTTGCTGAATGCCCTTACCCGGAACAGGCACAACGACTTGCCATGACTCAGGTCGTACTCGAATACCTTGGGGAATGTGAACCAGTGATTCCGGCATTCAAAAATTTACTTCACGACCTGGCCATTACCTCCGTGAGTACCTTCGCCGGCAGGGCAAAAAAAGTCCATCCGGGAAGTAATGAACACAACCCCTCCTCCCAGCGCGAATTCGAAAGGATAATCGGGGATATGATAGCCGGTCCGGTATCGTTAAACAACCCTGAAACAGAATATCGTGCGATACTCTCTGGAGACAAATGTTATTTTGGCAAAGTCCTCTTCTCTATCAACCGCTCCGGGTATGATACGAGAAATCCAGGGAAACGTGACTTTTTTCACCCGGGTGTAATGATGCCCAGGATGGCCAGGACGCTGGCAAATATTGCCAATGTGCAGGAAGGAGACCGGGTTCTCGATCCATTCTGTGGAACGGGAGGAATTCTTATTGAGGCGGAGTTGCTCGGAGCAGCCGCAATCGGGAGTGATTTCGATCCCCTGATGGTGCAGGGCAGCCGGCAGAATATTTTACCAGCATCACTGATGCTTGCTGATGCAACTCAGTTACCCTTTCAGGATCATTCGATTGATTCGGTTGTCACCGATCTCCCCTATGGCCAGTCAGTCTGTATCAAAAAAGCAGATACCATGGATAACCTCTATGCCGATGCACTGGATGAGATCAGCCGCGTCTTAAAACGAGGAAAGCGTGCAGTTGTAGTAACCCATAAGGATATTTCCGATATTGCCCGGGACCATATGACGGTAATTCAGCAGCATGAACAGCGCGTTCACAAGAGTCTTACACGGCGCGTCCTCGTGCTCAGCCATTAGCCTACATTTTTTTTAAGAATTATTTTATGGTGAATCCACGCCAGATATGGTACGATGGTTATGAACACACACAAAATACTGTGCACGGGTTTTTTCATTCTGCTTCTTTTCGTTCTTTGCACCATGCCGGTTATGGGATATTCAGCGGAGGCTGCCGACAGGTTCGCCCAGGGAAATGCCCTGCTGAAGAATAAAAATTATACCCAGGCAATCGGTGCGTTTGAAGAAGCGATCATCCTTGCCCCGGATTATTATGAAGCATGGAACGGCAAAGCGGATGCCTTAAACCGGGCACAACACTTCACTGAGGCCCTTGCTGCATCGGATAATGCACTGGCTTTGAATCCTGAATATGTACAGGGATGGATCAACCGGGGTTATATTCTCTATAATCTCGGCAGGACAAATGATGAACTCAAAGCTTATGAAAAGGCCATATTCATTGATCCTTCCAGCCCTGAAGCCTGGTTCAATAAAGGCTATTCCCTTGCAGGAATGAAACGTTATGACGAAGCCATCACGGCATTTGATACAGTCAGATCACTTGAGCCTAACTATCCGAATCTCGCTGCAAACCGGCGTATAGCAGAACAAAGTCGTGATGCAGCTTCGCCATGGTATGTAAAAAATGCTGTCACTCTCGGAATTATCGCACTTTTTGCGGTTATTGCAATTGCCTGGTTCATTTCCGTAAGGAAAGAACACTAAACAGTTTTTATATTCATTTTTTCTTTTTCACGGCTCTGTTGAAAAGCAAATTATCCGGATTCACACTAAAAATATTAAAAATCGGATACCTTTTTCTTATAGTTTTTAGGAGTCTTCCCACCCCCTTCGGGGATCGCTCGGCCGCCTCGTCGGGGCCTCGCCGGGCAAATTCAGTGTATGGACATGTGTCCAGTCCTTGAACCGCCGCGGGGGCCCCCCGTCGGGGGCGGCGGCAAAATCCTGTTGGTATTTGGAGCGAGGACCCGTTAACTAAGATCGAAAAATCTGATTTTGATGATAAATTATAGGTTTTTATAACAGGCTGCTCGTGGGAGGTCTGGCATCTGATATCTCCAACCCCACTGCCCGGGAATTCCCCATTCTGTGATAAATCTGCTAAGGTTGATGAAAATCCCAGAACTGAATTGGGGGCTCATGGGAATACACCCTTTGGGCTGCCTCTCCACTATGGGGAGGAGGGGATCACCCCCCTCTTCTGCCAAAGTGAAAATAAAAATAATAACAAAAGAGGATTTCGACGAAATTACAATATCCTATAAAAAAGGAGATTCGATGGCTGAGCAGGGTTATCGGGATTTGTCGTAACAAATCTGTGCGTCCTCATGCTTGCCGATGGTATCGAGTATCCCGCCAATATCATTCCAGACCTCTTTTCTGGAGGCGTCCAGTTCGAGTGCCTGCTTGAATACGGTCAGGGCATCCTGGTATTTTTTTAATTCCTTTAAGGAACGCCCTTTGTGAATCCAGGCATCAACAAATTCCGGCTGGAGCGTGATCATATCGCTGTATGCCTCCACCGCCTCATCGTACCGCCCGAGTGCATCAAGGGCACTCCCCTTCGTAAAGTGGGCAATGGAAAATGTTGGATCGATGGTTATCGCCCGTTCGTATGAGTCAAGCGCAGATTTGTCTTTATTCTGACCTGCCAGGGACATGCCGTGACGAGTCCAGCCCACAACATTCTCGGGATCGACGGAGAGCCCATGTTCATATGCAGATTGCGCTTCTTTGAACTTGCCGAGATCATAAAAGGCGTTGCCCTTACCAATCCATGCTTCAGCCAGAGTCCCATCCAGGTCTAATGCCCGGTCAAAAGCATCGATAGCATCGCGCGTCATACCCAGTTCTGCCAGGGCAACCCCTTTGTACACGAATGTAGCAGCTGCATGATCTATCTCAAGTGCATGATCATACGACTGGATGGCAACCCGGTACTGTTCAAGTGCGGCATAGGCAACACCCCGGTAGGCAAACGTTTCGGCAGATCGGGGATTGTTCTCTAGCGCATGGTTGTAGGCGGTGATGGCAGCATCAACATTACCCTGCTCAGCATACGCCCGCCCCATCCAGAAGAATGCAGGAGCACTCGTTGGAGTGATCTCGAGGGTGTGTTCGAATGCAGAGATCGCCAGATCATAATTACCCAGTGAGAAATATGCCCTTCCCTTTTCATACAGCGCTTCAGCAGATCCGGGGTTTATTGCGAGTAAGCGATCGAATATGACAATCGCTTCCCTGACATTCTCATTCTGTACCAGGGCCAGCCCTTTTTCGTACAACGCCTCTTCGGAATCGGGTTTTATTGCAAGTGCTGCATCAAAAGCAATAATCGCATCATCATACCGCTGAATCCGGGCAAGTGCAATACCCTTCTGCTGATATGCTTCGCTGTATTGTGCATTCAGTTCAAGCGCTTTTTCTAACAGGGAGACCGCATCTTCATAGTGCTTCTGGTGAATCAGGGCTACACCCTTGTGATAAAACGCCTCATTATACTCCGGTCGGTATTCCAGAGCCAGATCAAAAGCATCGACAGCCTCATCATACCGTTTCAGCTGGATAAGTGCAATGCCGCGGTAGAGATAAGGAGGAGCATAGGCCGGATCAATTGCAACCGCATGATCATAACTATCGAGTGCAGCATCATAGCTTCCCAGATATGTTTCTGCTATACCGCGATAGAGCCATGAATCTGCATGAGTCCCGTTTTGTGCTAGGGCTTTATCAAAAGCACTGATGGCCTCGTGGTACATTGAAAGGCCGGACAAGGCCTGCCCTTTCTGGAAATATGCTTCGGCACACCGGGGTCGCAAAGAAAGCGCTGCATCCAGATTCCGGATTGCTTCCTGGTATCTCCCCAGACGGACGTTTGATACCCCGAGGTGGTAATGGGCCTGATAATCTTTACCATCGATACCCAGAGCCTTGTTATAACAGGAGATGGCTTCCTGATCTTTTGATAACGCCGACAGGGCAATACCTTTTCCGGACCAGATCATTGCTGCGGTCGGGCGGAAGCGAAGCGCTGGATCAAATGCGGCGATTGCATCTTCATATCGCCCAAGCCGGATAAGTGCACGTCCTTTCTGGTACAATGCATCAATATTTTTTGGTTCAATTACCAGCGCATTTTCAAATGACAGGACAGCCTCGCTGTACATTCCCAGCTGGAAAAGACTACGCCCTTTATCGAAAAAGGCCAGCGTATAATCAGGACGTATCGCCAGTGCCCGGGCAAACGCTTCAATCGCATCTTCGTACTCTTCGAGAGCGTACAGTGCGCTGCCTTTGAGATACCATGCCTCTGCATTGGAAGGATCAATCTCCAGTGTCCTGACATACGCTTCAATGGCATCATTGTTCCGGTTGAGATCTGCCAGGGATCTCCCGCGGTGCAGCCAACCCTCGAGAGAGTGCGGATCAATCCGGATCATGTGATCAAATGCTTCAATGGCATCGTTCTGCCGCCCGGTTGCAGCAAGGGATAATCCCTTGTGATAATGTGCAAGAGCATTGCCCGCATCCAGATCGATGTTCTTGTTGAAGGCGATTATCGCTTCTTCATGCCGCCCCAGGTGTGAGAGTGCAAGACCTTTTTCATAATAGACTGCAGCGTAATTTTTCTCAATCGTTAACGCCTTATCGAATGTTTTGACAGCCTCGCGGTACATGCCAAGCGCTGTAAGAGACAGGCCTTTGTCATAGAACGCTTCAACAAATCCGGGTTCGATTTCCAGCGCCAGGTCGTGCTCTTTTGCAGCTTCTTCAAACCTGCCAAGCCGATAGAGCGCCTTTCCTTTGAAATGGTGAACGGGTGCGGAGGCACTATCAAGAGCAAGGGCCTTGTTGTATACCTGGATTGCTTCTTTTGTCCGGTCGAGAAGATCCAGGGACCGGGCTTTATTATACACCGCTCCAAAATTCTCCGGCCGGAGACTCAGGCATCGATCGAAAGCCACAATGGCTTTTTCGTGCCGGTTTAACTTTGCAAGGATAAGTCCGTCTTCGAGCCATGCATCCGCATTTTCCGGGGTGATTGAGAGCAACTGGGTGTAGGATTCCGCAGATTTCGCATATTCTCCCGCTTCGGCTAATGCAGCTGATCGATAATAGAGTGCTTCGGGATTATCCGGACCTGCTGCAAGCGATCCCTCCATAGCCCTGACAGATTCTGCAAACTTCTTAAGCGTGAACAGGGCAAGACCCTTTTCGAATAAGGCATTCGCGTCGCCGGGCCTGAGTTCGATAACCCGGTCAAATGCCCGGATGGCGTCTTCCGGTTTCCCAAGAAGGGCATATGCCCTTCCCTGTTCAAGGAATGCCCGGTCCGATTCCGGGTTATACAACGTGGCATTCGTGAATGCGCTGATCGCGTCCTCATATTGCTTAAGATACAGGAGTACCGAACCTTTCTCCACCCAGATTTCCGGATTGGTATCATTCAGGCGAAGCGCCGCATCAAACGCGGCTCTGGCCTCTTCGTACCTGCCAAGGATTTTCAGCGACAGTCCCTGCTCATATGAGGGTTCAAACATCCTGGGCAGATGGACTGCTGCGGCTCCAAGAATTTCTGCGGACTCGGCATGTCTTTCAAGACGGGCAAGCGCACGTCCTTTTTCAAAGAGAATCTCTCCATTATCCGGTTCACGCCCCAGGGCAATATCGAGGATATGGATGGCATCCTCATATTTTTCCAGCCGGGCCAATGACCGTCCCTCGAAATAGAGGAGGGGGATATTGTAGGGGTCACCGGTTCGCGCTCTCTCGAATGCTTCAACAGCCTCACCATCCATATTCAGGTGCTCATATGCGATGCCGGTATGGTACCAGGCACCGGCATGCTCAGGTTCCAGGGAGAGCATTCCTGACAGGGTGGTGATCTCTTCGTCATATCTCCCGAGTTCCTCGAGTGCGAGCGCCTTAGCCAGATATGCCCGGGTAAAACCGGCATCGCAGGCAATCGTTTGATCAAATGAACCAATGGCATCTTCGTACCGGTTTAATGCTACATACGCACGACCCAGGGCAAAGTGACCGTCCCTCTTGCTGTCATCAAGATTGAGAGCCTGTAAAAATGCTGCAACTGCATCGCCATAGCGGGAAAGCCGGAAGAGTGCACAGCCTTTTTCAAAGCAGGGATCGTAAATACGCGGATTAAATCCGATCGCCTTTTCGAATGCATCTGCTGCCTTTTCATATTGTCTGATTTCTGATAAGGCAAGGCCCTTATGGAGCCAGGACTCATAGTTGCCGCCGTCAAGACCGATTGCAGCATCGAATGCCACAATGGCTTCTTTGTATTTTTTTATGTGGAATAATGCAATGCCTTTGTGATGATATGCCGGGGCATAGGATCCATCTGCCTGGAGCCCTTTTTCAAATGCGGCAATGGCCTCCTTGTAATGGGAAAGCCGGAGGTTTGCAAGGCCATTGTCAAAAAATGCAGTGGCAAAATGCGGATCTATTCCGGTAGCACGCTCGAATGCAATGATTGCATCGGCATCCAGGTTCAAGCGGGAAAGGGCGACCCCTTTGTCATAGCAGGCATTGGCATATTTCGGGTTAATGGCGAGTGCGTGATCGTACGATGAGATGGCTTCATCAAATCTTCCCAGTTCAAAGAGGGCAATACCACGGTCATACCACCCGTTTGCTGACGTTGGTTTTATATCAAGGGCCCGGGTCAGCGCATCAACAGCGGGTTCAAATTCCCCGACAGAGAGATGTGCGCTTCCTTTCCTGAACCATGCCGGGGCACATGCGGGGTCTGCTGTCAGCACCCGTTCAAAACACTCGAGGGCATCACGGGTGTTTCCCAGTTCAATATATGCTTTGCCTTTCCGGTACCATGCCGTACTGTTTTCGGGTTCCAGTGCAAGGGCCCTGTCAAAGGCTTCCAGGGATTCAGCATACCGTTCACATTCATACAAGGTACTTCCTTTGAGAATCCATACCTCTGCACGGTTATTTTCACGATCCAGTGCTGCTTCGATCGGCACAAGTGCCTCAGTAAACCGGAGAAGTTTTGTTAAGGTGAGTGCCCGCTGGTACAGAACCGCTGCATCTTCCGGGGTCAGCTCCAGCATCTTGTCAAATACCTGCAGGGCAGTTTCATGCTTGCCAAGCTGAGCATATGCTAAACCGGACTGGTAGATCGCATCATGAATCGAAGAATCTTGGATCAGTGCAGCTTTGAATTCCTTGATTGCTTTTTCATATTTTCCCGTAGCATTCAGCGAGAGTCCTTTCTGGTAATGTGCCCCGGCATGATCGGGAACATATTGAAGAGTATAATCGAATGATTTGATCGCGTCCTGATAATTTCCAAGGTGGGCAAGGGCAAGTCCTTTTCCATACGCTGCATCGGCGAATGTTGAATCCAGGGATAACGTGAGGTCAAAGGCGGAAACAGCGTCTTGGTTCTGTCCAAGCGCGAAGAGTGCCTGGCCTTTCCCAAATGCGGCATGCGCATCCTTTGGATTCAGCTCCAGGGTCCGGGTAAATGCATCAACAACACCGGTAAAGTCACCCAGAAGAACCTGTACCTGTCCTTTCTCAAACCATGTTGCTGCATCATCGGGTGCGAATTCTATTGAACGGTCCAGGGAGATCAATGCATCCTGGTATCGCCCGCAGATGAGGAGTGAGTGTGCCCGTTTGAACTGGATCTGTGCGTCATCATGACCAAGTAAAATTGCCTGATCGAACGCAACAATCGCTTCTTCATATCGTTCAAGGGTTGCAAGGGCGAGTCCTTTCTGGTAAGCGGCATTCGCGAGACGGGGATTGAATTCAAGGGTGAGATCAAATGCAGGAAGTGCTTCTTCAAACCGGTGAAGGTTGATTAACGTAAGCGCACGTTGATACAGGAGGTTTGCATCCGCAGGAGTATGTTCCAGCATCTGATCGAAAAAATTAAGGGCATTTTCATGGTCCCCGATATTCACATACGCTAAACCAGACCGGTAGATCGCATCATGGATTGAAGGGTCATGTTCCAGTGCAGTCTTGAATTCCTTTATTGATTTCTTGAACTTTTCCAGTGCGAAGAGTGAAAGTCCTTTCTGGTAATGTGCTCCGGCATGCCCGGGAAGATAATCGAGAGTATAATCGAATGATTTGATCGCTTCAGAATACTTTCCCAGGAGGGCAAGGACAAGCCCTTTTCCATAGGCTGCATCTGAAAATGTCGAATCCAGGGATAATGCGAGATCAAAAGCTGCAATGGCATCTTCGTTTTGTCCAAGTGCAGACAGTGCCTGGCCTTTACCAAACGCTGCATGAGCATCCTTTGGACTCAGTTCCAGGGTCCGGGTAAATGCATCAACAACCCCGGGGTAATCTTCCAGTAATGCCAGAACCTGTCCTTTCTCAAACCACGTAGCTGCATCTTCCGGGGAGAGTTCTATCGAACGGTTCAGGGAATCCAGTGCTTCCCGGTACCGGCCGCAGACCAGAAGGGCATGGGCCCGGCAGAACAGGATAGATGCGTCGTTCTGGCCAAGAGTCATTGCCAGCTCAAAAACTCCAATCGCTTCTTCATATCGTTCAAGAGTTGCAAGTACGAGTCCTTTCTGGTAAGCGGCATCCGCGAGACGGGGGTTGGATTCAAGAGTGAGATCGAATGCCAGAAGCGATTCTTCGAACCGGTGAAGATTGGTTAACGCAAGTCCCCTTTGGTACAGGACTGTTGCATCCCCGGGAGTAAATTCCAGCATCTGATCAAAAGCACGAAGGGCATTTTCATACCGTTCAAGATGTGCATATGCCAGACCTGACTGGTAGATAGCATCATGAATGGTTGGATCATGGGTAAGTGCAGCTTTGAATTCCTTGATAGCCTGCTCATATTTTTCGGTAGCATTCAGTGCCAGACCTTTCTGGTAATGTGCTACGGCATGTTCCGGGACATACTGGAGGGCATAATCGAAAGATTTGATGGCTTCAGGATAATTCCCCTGTCGGGCAAGGGCCAGTCCTTTTCCATACGCTGCATCGGCAAAGGTGGAATCCAGAGAAATCGCGAGATCATAGACAACAATTGCTTCTGCATCCCGTCCAAGCTTTAAGAGCGCTTCTGCTTTTCCAAACGATGCATGAGCATCTTTCGGGCTCAGTTCCAGAGTCTTATCAAACGCATCCACAGCACCGCCAGAATCCCCCAGCAATCCCAGTACCTGCCCTTTGTCATACCAGGTGGCGGCATCATTCGGAGCGAGTTCTATTGAACGGTTCAGGGAATCCAGTGCATCCTGGTACCGTCCCACAACCAGAAGAGCATGTCCGCGACTAAAGGTAATCCGGGCGTTTTCATCACCAAGGGTCAGGGCCTGATCGAAAGCGGCAATCGCTTCGTCATTCCGTCCAAGAATGAAAA
Source organism: Methanomicrobiales archaeon (assembly GCA_025358115.1). Classification (GTDB taxonomy): domain Archaea; phylum Halobacteriota; class Methanomicrobia; order Methanomicrobiales; family Methanospirillaceae; genus Methanoregula. Next base: position 14,365 of record JANYKQ010000053.1, read on the forward strand.
GGGCCAGCCCTTTGTTATAGGCTGCCTCCTGATGCCGCGGGTTGAGTTCAAGGGTGCGATCGTAGGCAGGAAGAGCCTCATCGAACCGTTCGAGTTTCTGAAGCGTTTCTGCTTTTTCAAACCATGCAACTGTGCACGAGGTATCGTTTGAGAGTGCATTCTCAAACGCATGCAACGCATCATCATACAGGGCCATCCGGGCATACCCCATCCCCCGGTAATACCATGCTGCAGTGTTCTGGCCATCGATTGCCAATACTTTTTCAAAAAGGGTTATTGCATCCTCCCAGCGCCTGATGTGCATGTACGCTTTTGCCCGGAAGAACAGGGTCCTTACGTCCTGGGATCTCTGTTTTAAGGATTTGCCCAGTGCCTCTACCGCTTCCTTGTACCGGCTAAGACGATAGAGTGCATAGCCCTTGCAGGTCAGGATATCCGGATTGGCCTTGTCATAATCCAGTGCATGATCGAGCGATATGACCGCGTCTTCATACTTTTTGAGCCAAATGAGGGCTTCACCCCGGCCACGATGTGCCTGCCCGTTCTCGGGATCGATCAGAAGGGTTGCATCAAAAGCCTCAATCGCATCATCATGTCGTCCGATACGGGCAAGTGCCAGGCCTTTTGCCAAGAACGAAGGAGCATCCAGATTATCCGTTGAAAGTGCCCTCTCAAACGAGAGAATTGCATCGGCATACTTCCCCAGCTCAAAGAGTACAAATCCTTTTTCTGCATGAACCCGGGATGTATCAAGCCCGAGAGTAATGCACTGGTTGAAGACCTCAAGGGCAGGCTCTGCCCGTTTCATCCGGGTTAACGAGAGTCCTTTTTCATAGAGGATATCAACCGTGCCGGGCCTGATTGAGAGGAAAGCATCAAAGGTTTCCACCGCAGGTTCATATTTCTCGAGTGAGACTAAGGCCCTGCCCTTACCCTTCAGGGCTTCAGAATTTTCCGGATTGAGGGCTAAAACATGATTGAACGATTCAACAGCATCTTCGGTGCGATGCAGGTTAACCTGTGCAATACCGGTATACAAAAATGCCCGTTCGCAGTCAGGAACGAGACGGGTGAGCCGGATATAGGACAAGATGGCATTGTCATACAATCCCTGCTTGTCAAATGACCTGGCCTGCCCGTAGAGCGCAATGATCTCTTTTGGATCTGCTGATATAACCCTGCCAAATGCATCGGCAGCTTCCTGGTAGCGTCCCAGTACGAAAAAAGCACGGCCTTTCTGGAGATAGGCCGGTTCGAAATCGGGTATGAGAGAGTTTGCCTGTTCAAATGCAGCGGCAGCTTCAGAGTAATTACCGAGCCGGAATAATGCAATACCTTTGTAATAGAATGCTTCGCCAAATGCAGGCTGGCTGGCCAGGGCCTTGTCAAACGAACCTGCCGCTTCAGTGGGAGAATCCAGGTTGAGTTGTGCACGTCCTTTGTAAAACCATGAATGGGCATTGTCCGGATCGATCTCAAGCGCACTGTTATAGGAAAGGATTGCCTCCTGGTAGCGTTCTTCAGCCGCAAGACAGAATCCTTTGATAAGCCAGGCATTCGCTATCTTCGGGCTGGTCTCCAGCGTCCGGGACAGTGCATCTATAGCCTCGCCAAATCGTCCGAGTTCAGCAAGAGAAAGCCCCTTATGATACAGGGCATCGGTGTATCCCATATCAAGGTCGAGAGCCAGGGTGAATGACGAGACTGCTTCTTCATGCTGGACCAGGAAGGCGTACGAGAGTCCTTCCTGGTACACGATATCTGCCCTCTTTGGCTCAATGATATGGGCCGCCTTAAAGACAATGATTGCTTCGGAGTAATATTCCAGGCGGATAAGTGCCAGGCCCTTCTGGTAGAGCACATCCGCATTTTCAGGAGTAATTTCAAGGGCTATGTTGAAGGAGAGCACTGCCTCATCATACATGCCAATGGCTCCTAGCGCAATTCCCTTGTGATAGAATGCAGGGGCATACCCGGGAATCAGATCGAGTACCTGGTCAAAGGATTCAATTGCTTCAGCGGGTTTTTCCTGGTGGATGAGGGCGAGCCCCCGGTCGAAATATGCCTGTGCATTGGTCCTGTCCAGTTCAATGGTCCGGCTGAACGCACTGACGGCCTTGTCATACTGCTCAAGATCCAGCAGGGAAACGCCTTTCCGGTACCATGCCCCGGAAAAATCCGGGCTGATCTCTATCGCCCGTTCAGCAGCGGCAAGGGACTCTTCATCCCGCCCCAGGTCATGCAGGGCAAGCGCCTTGTAATACGCCGCGTCAGCGGACCGGGGATCGAGTTCCAGGGTGCGATCAAAAGAATCGAGGGCATCCCGGTACAGACCAAGAGTGTACAGGGACAGTCCTTTCTGATATACTGCAGACACGTCCGTTGGCAGCAGCGAGAGTGCCCGGTCAAATGCGGTAATTGCATCTTTGTGCCGGTCGGTTTTTGCCAGGGCATATCCCCTTTGATAATATGCCGGTTCAAGATTTGGATCGATCTCCAGTGCCAGATCGAACGAAACAACAGCATCGTCAAACCGGGACAGTTTCAGAAGCGCGAGCCCCTTCTGGAAATGAGCGTCGCAGAAAGCCGGGTTCAGTTCCAGTGCCCGGTCATAGGCTTCATTGGCTTCCGTATAGTTCCCCAGCTCGGACAAGGCCCGGGCTTTATGGTAATACGCCGGTGAACTCGTGGGTGTCTCATGGATAGTCCGGTCGAAATCCTTGATAGCTTCGCGCAGTTTACCGAGATGGTACAGGGCAAGTCCCTTGTTTAACCGCGCCTCGGCGTATTTGGGTTTGATATGAAGCGTTTTATCGAATGAGAAGACGGCTTCATTGAACATCTCCAGGCTTGCATAGGACTGCCCCTTGTGGTAAAATGCGAGTGCATTTTCAGGATCATAGATAAGGGCTTTATCGAAAGCTTCAAGGGCTTCTTTGTTCCGGTCAAGTTTCTGGAGCGCAAGTCCCCGGTTGAAGTGTCCTTGTGCATTACTCGTATCATTCTCAAGATTGCGGTCAAAGGATTCAATCGCGTCAGTGAATTTACCCAGTTTGAGGTAAGAATATCCCTGAAAATAATAGGCTTCAGTGTACGAAGATTCCAACTCAAGTGCATGGGTAAACGCTTCAATGGCTTCCTGGTACCTGCCGATCTCGGTTAACGATCTGCCTTTATTGTACCAGGCCGGGGCAGAGGGTTTAAGGGTGATTGTCTTTTCAAATGCAGTAATTGCATCCTGGTGATCGCCAAGTTTTGCAAGGGCCAGGCCTTTATGGTACTGGGCATCGCTGTTGGAAGGATCGATCTCAAGCAGCACCTCAAATACATGGATTGACTCCTCGACACGGTTGATCTTTTCAAGAGAGAGTCCTTTGTAATGGAATGCCTCGATGCATCGCTGGTTCAATGCAATGGCGTTATCAAACGAATCGATGGCATCCTGGTATCTCCCCAGATCATAATATGCCCTGCCACTTTTTACCCAGCCTTCAACAAGACCGGGATCTATTTTAACCGCCTTGGTATATGCAGCAATGGCGTCCTGTGTCTTACCGAGTTCATTTAAGGAATCGCCTTTGCGAACCCAGATATCCCGTAATGACGGGTTTAAGTCCAGCCCGCGGGTGTATGCGGCAATTGCGTCCTGGGTTTTACCCATATCGTACAGGACATGCCCCTTTTTCACCCAGCCATCCGAGAGATTCGGATCGATTTCGAGAACTTTGGTGAATGCAACGAGCGCCTCAGGTTTTTTGCCCAGGCAGACATTTGCATCTCCTTTCTGCATCCAGATATCGACAAGAGTCGGGTTTAAGGAGAGGATACGGTCCGCGGTTTCTATGGCGTCAGCATATCGTTTAAGCGGGATTAAGGATCCCACCCGGTAGATGAGTGCCTCAATTTGCGAGGGATTTGCTGCCAGGCTCCTGTCAAGACTCACGACCGCTTCTTCATGCCGTAAGAGATGTGCAAGTGCGATACCCTGGTACATATACCCGTCAGAAAGGGAAGGATCCATCCCGGTTGCAGTTATGAGAGCTCCCAAGGCCTTCTCGTATTGTCTGGAATGGAGGTAGGCAATGCCCAGGTTATGATAGGACTGGGGATTTGTTGAATCCCGATCAATCGCCTGTTCAAAGGAAGTGACTGCGTCAGTATACCGTTCCGACTGGATGAGAGCAATTCCCCGGAAATGATAAGCCGGTCCATTGGTGGGATCGAGAGCGAGTGCCTGGTCAAAAGCCCGGATAGCCTCATCATACCTTTCTCGTCCGGCAAGAGAGATACCCAGGTAATAGTAGGCCGGACCATTTTCAGGTTGTATGGTTATTGCACGTTCGAATGCCCTGATTGCATCGTCATATCGTTCTCGCTGGGCAAGAGCAAGTCCTTTATGATAGAGAGTCTGCGGATCATCCGGGGACAGTTCAAGAGCCTGATCATAGGACAGGACTGCTTCAAGATGCTTTCCCATGCGGGCAAGTGAAGCCCCCCGCTCATACCAAGCCGGAGCGCACTGCCGGTTGATCTCCAGTACATGGTCAAAGGCTTTCACCGCTTCTTCAGATTTGTCCTGTGCCAGAAGTGCAAGACCGGAATAATACCATGCCAGTACATTTCCGGCATCATCTTCCAGTGCCAGATTGAGTACGGTGATCGCATCTGAATACCGGGAAAGATTGACAAGTGCAATCCCTTTTTTTACCGCAGCTTCAGTGAGTTGGGGGTTGAGAGCAATCGCCCGCTCAAACGCCTCGACAGATTTTTCTTCCAGCCCCAATCGGGAGAGGGTTATCCCTTTTTTAAGCCATGCATCAACAAGAGCAGGATTTTGTTCAAGTGCTTTGTTAAATGCAACATTTGCATCTTCAAATCGCTTAAGATGCATCAGGGCTTTGCCTTTCTCATACGCAGCATCGGCCTGATGAGGGGAAAGGGAAAGGACACGGTCAAAGGCGGCAACGGCATCATCAAAACGGTTTAAGCCGAGGAGTGATTTTCCCCGGTAATACTGGGCATTGAGATGGGTTGGATCGATGTCTATTACCCTGTCGAAAGAGAGCACCGCTTCGTTAAAGGCACCCGTATGGAAGAGAGCCTGTGCTTTTTCGTAAAGTGCATTAAGATTCAGGGGATCATGTGCAATGATGCGATCAAAGGTATTGACCGCTTCTTCATATTGCCCTGTTTTTACCAGAACCTCCCCTTTACGGGCGAGGATTTCACCGTTATCGGGGTCGGACTCAAGTGCCCGGTTATAAGAATCAACAGCCTCCGGTAACCGGTTTGCAAGAAGAAGCGCGTTACCCCGCTCATAATGAGCAAGGGAGAAACGATTGTTGATCTCCAGTGCTTTATCGAAAGCACGGATGGACTCATCATACCTGTAGAGAGAGAGAAGGGCAATTCCCTTATAGCACCATGCCCACACATCCCGGGGGTTGTCTTCAAGAGATCGGTTGAAAAGAACGATTGCCTCCCCAAACCGGTTAAGGCTGACCAGCGCAATCCCCTTGCGGACCGATGCTTCGGTATGTTTGGGGTTTAAGACCAGTACCTTGTCGAAGGCAAGAATAGCTTCATCCGGCATACCCAGGGCTGCAAGGGCAATCCCCTTATGGAACCAGGCATTGATCAGGGATGGATTCTGTTCAAGGGCTTCGTCAAATACTAAAACCGCTTCCTCAAGCCGTTCGAGATGCACAAGAGCGGTAGCTTTTTCGTATAAAGCTCCGGCATTTTGCGGGGATAATTCCAGCACACAGTCAAACGCATCGATCGCATCATCGAAGCGCTCCAGGTGCATGAGCATGACACCCCGCTGGTAGAGAGCAAGCGTGTGAGATGGATCGATCTCTGCCGCCCGGTCGAAAGCATCGAATGCCTCATTATACCGGCTCAGGCTGGAAAGTGCAAGTCCCCGGTTATAGTGTGCATTGACATAATTCGGATTGATCTCAATGGCATTTTCAAACGCCTCAATGGCCTCAACGGACTGGTCAACCTTTGCATAGGCCAGACCCATGTCGTAGTATGCCTGTGCGTACGCAGGTTTTATCTCAATACTCCGCTGGTACGCTTCGACAGCATCTTCATATTTTCCGAGTTTTGCGAGCAGGAGTCCTTTCTGGTGATATGCCAGGGGATTCTCCGGCTGAAAAACGATCGTCTTGTCAAATTCGATAATTGCTTCGCCATTTCGTCCCAGTCTGGCAAGAGCGAATCCTTTATGGTACAATGCTTCGGCATGGGATGGACGGATTTCCAGCGCGATATCATATGCTGAAATTGCATCAGCATATCGTCCAAGATGTGCATATGCCAGACCCTTCTGGTACGCGGCTGCCGCACATACCGGATCAAGTGTCAGTGCATCGTCGAAGGATTCGAGGGCTTCCTTGTACCTTCCCAGACGGGTGAGGGCTACTCCCCGGTAATAGAATGATGCTGCATGATCTTCTTTTTTGTCCAGTGCATGGTCGAAAGCATCCAGGGCTTCATCATACCGGTTAAGGTTGATGCAGGAGACACCCTTCAGATAAAAAGCATCGGCATTCGACTGGTCAAAAGAAAGGGTACGGTCGAAATCCAGAACAGCATCTTCGTAATTGTTCAGGTAAGCATAGGCAATACCCCGGTTATAGTAGGTCTGGGCATGAGCCGGGCTGAGTTCAGATGCCTTGTTAAAAGCACTGATTGCATCGGGGTATTGCTGGAGCTGGTTATGGGCAAGTCCCAGGTGGTACCAGGCATCTGCCTGCTGGGGATTGAGAGTAAGTGCCTGGCGGAATGCCAAAACAGCATCATCAGATTTCCCGGTTTTTAAGAGGGAGATTCCGTTTATGGTCCAGATATCCGCATGATCAGGCTCATTTTTTAAGAATCTTGCTGCGGATTGTGATGCTTCTTCATAGCGCTCCTGTTTTGCCAGTATGAAACAGCGGTAATACCAGACCCAAATATCGGCAGGATCCAGTTCATTGGCCTTATCAAAGGCTAGAAGAGCTTCATCATATTTGCCAATTTCATACAGCGATATCCCCTTGTTATAGAAGGCCTTGGCATACGCAGGCACGATCTCTATGGCATTGTCGTAAGCAATGATCGCCTCATGGTGCCTGCCGATATCCCCAAGGGCGATTCCTTTATTGTAGAATACTTTTGCATGTTTTGGATCGAGAGTGAGCGCGTGATCGTATGCACTTATCGCTTCTTTGAACCGGCCCAGTTCGTAGAGTGCAATGCCTTTTAAAATCCAGGCTTCGGCATTGTCAAACCTAATGGAGAGCAGTTGCTCGCACGCGTCTAAGGCTTCTTCATTCCTGCCGATCTGGGCTAATGTCGCAGCCTTGTTATACCATGCGTTCGGATCGCCGGGCTCTATGGACAGGGCCTGATCGTACGATGCGATGGCGTCTTCAAATTTCCCCAGATCGTACAGTGCAATTCCTTTGAAATAATGGGCTTTTGCAAGTTTGGGGAAGAGCGCAAGACCACGATCAAACATGACAATGGCTTCCTGGTACCTGCCAAGGTCATAGAGTTCGATGCCCTGACGCAACAATGCTTCAGCATCACTTTTATTCATGTATTTTTTTACCTCGCACGATTATTATCAGGTTTTTTGTTTTTCACGCGGCAGTACTACGGAGTATACGTTTTAAATAGGCGGCATATACCCTTTCTGGTACTATATATGTACATCAGGGATTTATGAATCCTGTTTTTATACAGGGAAAAATGAGGAAATTTTGGCTCTGTTGAAACCCTCTAAAAAGAAGGGGAATCAAGGGGATGCGCCCCTTGGGATGGCTCTCCACCGGGGGAAAGAAGGGGTCACTCCCCAAATAGTCGATAAGAGGAAGCGAATAACAGGAAAATATGATTTCAACCGAGCCGGAATTTTTTTAAAAGAGATAAGATTAGTCCCCACACTCAATTTTGATTACCCGGGCAAGCCGCCCGATACCGGAGATGATCTTCTGGTCGGTGGAATTGGAGAAATTGAGCCGCATCGTATTATTACCCCCTCCATCGATATAGAAGGGGACACCCGGCAGTACCGCGACCTTTTCTTTTAATGCCGCATCAAAGACATCCATCGAGGAGCAGCCTTCCGGCAGGGTAATCCAGACAAACATCCCCCCGAAGGGTCGCATCCAGGTTACAGAATCAGGGAAGGTATCAGACATTACCCGGAGCATACATTCACACTGGTTTTTGTAGGCTTCCTGTATCTTTGCAATGTGCGTATCGATTGTTCCCTGGCAAAGGTACTCAAAGGCGATTCTTTGCGAGAGGTAATTTGAATGAAGATCGGAAGCCTGCTTGGCAATAATTATCTGCTCCATAACTTCCGGGGGAGCCACAATCCACCCCAGCCGCATACCCGGGGCGAGGATTTTCGAGAACGAACCGGTGATAATAGTCTGTTGTGGAATATATTGCCGCAGGGACGGGAGGGATCGACCGGAGAAACTGAGCTCCCCATAAGCATCGTCCTCAATATACAGGCAATCCGTTTGTTTAAGGATTCCTGCAATCTCTTTCCTCCGTTCTTCTGAATAGGTGACGCCGGAGGGATTCTGGGAATTCGGGACGCCGTAGAACAGGCGGATATCATTCTGCCGGCAGGTATCCCGGAGCATGGCGGGATCGGGGCCATTATTGTCAAGGTTCACCGGGTGGAAGACCGGCTCGTACAGGGAAAATGCCTGGATTGCACCAAGGTACCCGGGGCGTTCAATTGCGATATGATCCCCTGCACTGATGAGGACCTTGCCAATCAGGTCAAGACATTGCTGAGAGCCGTTGGTGATCAGGATCTCTTCCGGTAAAACTGATAACCCCAGCCTTTTTTTATACCGGTCCACGATGAACCGGCGAAGCGGAAGATATCCTTCTGTTGTGGAATACTGCAGCACGCTGTGGCCGTCATCTGAGAGTACCCGTGCAGTGGCCTTGGCAATTCCTTCAACATCGATAAGCGCAGGGTTCGGGAGCCCCCCGGCAAATGAGATGATATCCGGGTTTTCCGTTACCTTGAGGATCTCCCGGATAAAGGATTTGGGGGTTTTTTCCATTCGCGGTGCAAAACGGTACTCTCTTTTTTCCGTGCCGTTACCGGGTGCCTTATTGGATTTCATGTGTCGCCTTTTTTCTCCGGATGGTTATCC
>JANYKQ010000018.1 GCA_025358115.1 Methanomicrobiales archaeon
CCCCCGTGGACAAAGAGCATGCCGTTGTCCGACCATTCCATGGGCATCTTTTCAAATATTGAGAGGAGGGGGGAATCCCGCAGTTGTTCATGGCGGTACATGCTCGCTGCATCACTCCCGCTGACCAGGAGCCCGTTGAGATAGGCATGATCGTGATTGCCCATGACCGAGGTGAGTGGGTAATCGCGGGAAAGGGTATGGATCTTTTCAAGAGCTTCTTTCGGGTGCTCACCCCGGTGGAGGATATCCCCGAGGTTGATGACCCGGTCTATGGGGCCGAATGTTTCATGAAAAGACGGAGTGCGTATACATGCAGAAAGTGCGGCAATCGCTCCTGCATCGGCATGCACATCTGAAAATATAACTGCACCCATACCGGTTTTACTATGTTGATCCTCCTTACCCTAATAATCCTCTGATGGTCCGGGTTCTGCTTATCCTTTCCGGACCTGAGCGTGTCAGAAAGATATGTTCATGTCCGAGTGGTTCTAAAATTACTAGAAGAATCGAAACAAAAAACTTCGGGAGCAATATCTTATGGAACAATTTCTTACCGACTATATTGAGCGAATCCGAAAGGGAATTGATGATATTCCTGATACGACAGCGCATGAGATCGCATCCGCATTCCTCCAGTTCAGGTTTGGCCTGTATGCCAACGCGGTGAAGGAATGCTCGCATGCTATTGCATTACTGGGACCGGGGAAAGATCCTGCACATAACGGGGCATATGCCGCTCTGAAAAAAGCGCTCGCGATTGTTCATGCAAATGCTCTGGACCTTGACAAATCTCAATTTACTGCGGATCTTTCATTAAAATTTGAAGAGCAGGAGCGGGCGTTCATTGCGATCAACCTTGCACCGGATACTGTTGAAGATCCCGGGACCCTTGAACTCGACAATGCACTCATCCTTGTATATGCAGCAGCGCTTGTAGCATCCTCAGAAGATGAGGAAGCCATGGGAGAACACCGGAAATTTATTGTGAGACTGCTGACGGGATACAAAAAAGCGCTTGGAATCGTCTAAGGAAGAGCACGTCCATTTCTTCTCTTCTCCCGGCTTTTTTCCGATAAACCGTAACAATTTTTCTTTCGTATTGCACAATGAATAAACGACTGGGTATTGCTTCCAGGAACCTGTGCCGGCAGGGAAACCAGGAAGACCGTGGTACTAATGCGCTGCAACCGGGTTTTGGATTATACCGTCTTTACACCTGATTCAAAAATATCCCCGTATCACGCCAAAGGATTCTTGTAGCGATCCGGCGAACTATGTGCGATTCATGTTCCAAAACGTTTCTCTAAGGTAACTGCAATGAACAAGACCGGTGAACTCTTAAAAAAATACTGGGGCTATTCAGAGTTCCTGCCCCACCAGAAAGAGATCATTGAATCGATCTTAAACGGCAACGACACGATCGCCATCATGGCAACCGGCGGCGGGAAGTCGCTCTGTTACCAGTTGCCTGCCCTGCACCTTGGGGGTCTCACCTTAGTTATCTCCCCGCTGATATCGCTGATGAAGGACCAGGTCGACGATCTCAATGCCCGGGGAATACCTGCTGCGGCCTATAACAGTTCGATGGACTACCGCGACCGGACCCGGATAGACAGCGAGCTCAAAGACGGAAGTCTCCGCCTGCTGTTCATCTCCCCGGAGAAATGCATGCAGCCCAATTTTCTTGACTCGCTCCGGGGGGCTCCCATTCACCTCATCGCTATTGATGAAGCGCACTGTATCTCGGAATGGGGCCATAACTTCCGCCCGGAATACCGGCAGCTGGCCCAGCTGAAGAAGACATTTCCGGCAGTTCCGCTTATTGCATTGACCGCGACCGCGATTCCTGAAGTACGCCGGGACATCTCGGAGCAGCTTGGCCTGACTGGGGCCCGGGAATTCATCGGCAGTTTCAACCGGAAAAACCTCCAGTACCGGATCATCGTAAAGAAAAACCCGATGATCTTTCTCGCAAATTATATCGGCCAGCACCGGAATGACTCCGGGATCATCTACTGCATGAGCAAGAAAGAGACGGAAGATATCGCATCCGATCTCCAGAAGCGCGGGTTTAAAGCACAGGCCTATCACGCGGGACTCTCGAAGCAGGTCCGGGAGAAAGTCCAGGACGCGTTCATCCGCGATGCGATCGATATTGTCTGCGCCACGGTTGCGTTTGGCATGGGCATAGACAAACCCGATGTCCGGTATGTCATCCATTACGATCTGCCCAAGACCGTGGAATCCTATTACCAGGAGACCGGCAGGGCAGGACGTGACGGCCAGAATAGTGAATGCATCCTCCTGTACAGCCGGGGGGACTACACCCGCGTCCGCTCGATGCTGGAGCATGACGATACCGTTGGCGAGCGGAATCTCCGCCTGGCACTCAAAAAACTCCAGGACATGACAGAGTATTGCGAGACCACTACCTGCCGGCGGAAATACCTGCTTAAGTATTTTGGCGAAGACTATACGGAAGAGAACTGTGCCTCGTGCGACAACTGCGATCACCCTCCCGACAGGATCGATGGAACGGAACCGGCCCTGATGATTGTTGGCTGCGTAAAACAGCTGCCTTCACGGTTCGGCATAGAACTTATTTCCGATGTACTGCGGGGTTCAAAGAGCGCCAAGATCCAGGAATACCAGCTCGGCAGCCTGCCGGCCTATGGTTCCGGGAAAAAATACAGCAAGGCCCAGTACCGGACCTGGATCAACGAGCTGGTCCGGCAGGGATACCTGGACCGGGCAGGCGACAAGTACCCGGTGATCTGCTGTACCGGAAAGAGCGAAGATCTTCTCAAAGGTGCAGTCAAAGTCATGCTCCCGGTTCCCGAACGCGAGACGGTAAAGCCTGCACCTGCCGTACCCATGGCCAGTTCAGGAGGGGAAGATACCGCATTGTTCCTGCGCCTGAAATTCCTCCGGAAGGCAATCGCCGACCGGAACGGTGTGCCGCCCTATGTCATCTTCCCGGACAAGAGCCTCCACGAGATGGCCTGTTTCCGGCCCGGTGACCGGGAGAGTTTTTCTACGATCTCCGGTGTCGGGGAATACAAGCTGGAGAAGTACGGGCCGGAGTTTATGGAGGAGATCCGGAAAGGATGATCCCGGTAAGAGGATAGGGACAAATCTCTTCCATGCAGAAAACCGGGAAACGGTGTCTGGCATCAGACTCCACACGAACCACCGCTCAGGTCCCTGTGCCAAAGGGGGATGGTACCCTGTCCTGCGCAGGGCAGGGGGAGGGAGTTCCCCGCTCGAAGTTTGGAGTGGGTACTACCCCCCCTTTTGTTTGCGCTTTGAATGGAATCGCTTGGGAACCGGATCCATTTGTAAAAAAATGAGTAAGCCTACCCCATTCGCGGGGTCGCTCGGTCACCTCGGCGGGGCCTCGCTGGGCAGATCAGATTAAAAGGGATTCCGGTATTGAACCGCCGCGGGGGCGCCCCTTCGGGGGCGGCGGCGTTTATCGTATTTGGGGGTGTGGGGGCATCAGCCCCCATCTTTTTTTCTCTGTAGCATTGCGGTGTTCCGATCCTGATAGTATAACCATCTGGATAGAGGATTGAACTGCCCTGATTTAGCTAATATATAATAAAAAAATTCCTCTAGTTCCTTACCATATGCCAGAAAAATTCTCCACGCCGCAACCGGTAATCCTGAGGCAGGGGCATTTACTCAAGAAAACGAGTGCGTCCCTGACCTTAGTGCCGGGGAGGTGTACCTCATGAGCAGGGGGCCGCCGCCTGCCAGAGGTTTTGACGTGGCTATCCCGGTTGCCCTGATGCGGGGGCGCGTGATGCGGTTCCAGACAGCGCGGGATCATATCTGTGATTTCGCGATCGCGGGAAACGGGATCCTCGCCCTTGTCCGGCTCATGATGGCAACGCGGCTGCACGCCTCCATCGCGGAGATTACCCGGGATTATTCCGATCCCGTGAACGGGCTCTATGCGATTCCCTTCGGAGGTCCGGTCTCCCGCGAACTCTGGCTCTACTCGCGATATGGTATACTCAGGTTCTTCCGGTTAGCAGAGACCGGGCTCATCGAGATCGATGGATATGGATTCCCGTTCGTGAATGGGAAACCCGTCATCATCTTGTCAGCACCTCCCGTTGCGAACCCGGCCCCTGCCAGCCCGGCCATCCCCGGCGAGATCGTCCCCGGGTTATGCAGCCTCCCGCCATCATTACCGGCAGTCACCGTGGGGCCGGGTCCGGGCCCCCTTGATCCCCGCAGCCCGATCATCCGCTGGCTTCAAAAGAAAAAAACCGGCAGCAAACCGGTGGGTGAAAATAAAAATCCGAACGATCCCCACAACACGGAAAAAATCAGCGACCGGAAAAATGAAAAACCGGCAACGGGCGGGAACCACGTTCCCGCTACCGGGGCGGTCGCTCCTGCCGGGAAGCCAGCCGCTGCCGACCTGTCAGGATCACCGGACAAGGGGTCATCAGCCAGGGAACCGGATCCGTTATCTGAACCGGGGAAGACTGGAGGCGAACTATAAGATGAGGTCAAAAAAGCCCATTTCAGCCTCCGATACCTTGTCCCAAGGGTCAGATCGACATAGTTTCTTGAAAAACCAACAAAGTTGTTTTGGGAAACGTTCATTCCAGCCCCGTATGGCTTGTCTGATGCATTTCCATGCCCCGGTGATGACCGTATTTAGCATAGTTACAGAGGCTTTTTTCCGAAAAAACGGGCTGGGGGGACTTGGCCTAGAAACGGGATCCGGGAAATGGGGTCCGGGAAAATATGCAGGTATTCCGTCCGGAGGAACATCATGAGATCTTCCGTCGGGGGAATAGTATCTCCGACGTTACCGGGGGAGTCCGGCGAGGGAATCTGACATGAGGTCAACAGAGCCCATTTCAGCCTCTGATACCCTGCCCCGGGAGTCAGACCGACAGGGTTTCCCGAAAAACCGACAGGGTTGTTTTGGAAAACGTTCATTCCAGCCTCATATTGCTCTTCTGATGCCGTTTCATCCCCCGGAGATGACAGTGTTTAGCATAGTTACAGCGGGGTTTTTCCGAAAAAACGGGCTGGGGCACGGCAGAGGCCCGGGCAAAAACAGATCCGGCGATGATTCTGAAGGCCCCCCTCCCGGGAAGATTCACGGGCACCGGGCCGGAGCCCGGGATACCGGATGCTCCCGCCCGCCAGGGTAGAGAGATTGTTGAATTTGTTAAAGAACGCGGAAGAACACGAGTGAAGAGGAATTTGTTATGACAGAAATCAAAGGACGTACCGATAGAAAAGTTGAGAAAAGGATAGCAGAAGAATCAGAGATTATGCCAAGCGGGGAACCGGATGGGGTGTCGCAATGAACCTTGTTGAGGCGCTCTGTCCCGAGGCGCAGGAAGACCTGGCCCGGCACGGGATTGTCGAGCTCGTGTCGGTCAGCGTAATGGCCGTGCCGGACCCGTCTCGGCCGGAGGACCGGCTCGCCCTGAAGATAACGGCTGAGGTGAACGATAATTTCCAGAACGGGATCCCGGCAGTTGAACGCGATCTCGAGACGGCTGATAAGATCTGCACCTCAGCGGAGGACGACCTCTCGCTCTCATTGCGAGACGAGTTGCTCGTGACGCTCGACACGCGGCGCAGGGAAATCGCCGGGCTGCGGGAAGGAAAGATCAATGGCCAGCCCGTAGCGTACCTGTCGGATCCGGCAATCGCTTCACTGATCAGGCCAACCCTGGAAAATCCGGTTATCGATGCCCACGTATGGTCGGTCGGATGGTGCGCAACCAAAGAGGATGACGGGAAGATTCTCGTGTACTGCGATGATCCGCTCATGTCGGAAGATGTGGATGAGGATTCCTGGGTCCGGATACAGGACCGGATCCGGCGGGTGAATTTTGTCATCGGCGGGTTGATGGCGGGGTTGCTGGGTGAGGGATAAACGAGGAATGGGAAGAGGGAGATTTCCGGGATAGTCCCAACGGCAAACACCCGCCAGCGATCAAAGAGCAGACCGATGGAGATGCCGGGAGGGGGCTGCGGGAAGGACAAAAACCGTTTGAAAAAGAGATACCCGTTCATCAGAACTTCATAACGGGTACCTTGAAGTTCAGCAGGATTAGCTTAATTATTGAGAATTAAGTAATACAGTACTACAGAAAGGTGGTCAGACATGGCAAAACAGATTGAATTAGAGACTGTGTTAAGAGGTGAAGAAGCACGGGCATTCAACAAATATGTCGATGCCCCAAAGCAGCACTTCACCAAAGAGAGCAGGGTCCTCTTCCGGGAAGCCCGCCAGCTCTCAAAAGAATGGCCATAACCACAAAATGACAATTGATATCCATTCTCTCGTTTTTTCAAAATTATCTGACGATACCGATGTTTCATCGTTTGCATGTTCCGATTCCAAAGATCTTGAAGATTTTTTAAGGTGCGATGCAAAAATCAGACAGCAGGAAAAGATCAGTACTACCTATATTGTCCATTCAGGCACCGATCTTGTGGGTTTTTTCTCCCTGTCTATGGGTTGTATCACATCTGATTCCGTAAAAAAAATGTCCCTTGAGATTGAGGATCCCCCGAATAAATATCCGGCATTACTGCTGGCCAGGATGGCAACAAAAGACGGGCTGCGCAGTCAGGGGATAGGACGGGAAATGCTGAAACATGTTTTTGCCATGGCGTTCAGATTAACCGGGCAGATCGGTTGCAGGTTTGTCAAGGTGGATGCAAAAAGAGATCCCCAAACGATCCGGTTCTATGAAAACTACGGCGGATTCATAAAAATAACCCAAAACTCTGATACGGTTCAGATGGTTGTCGATCTCAATAAGATTGGTGATGAGGAAAATTCAGTTAATGACCGCTGAAAATTTTTTGGATGAACGGGATTAACACCCAGATCCAAAAAAATGGCTGGCTCCCCCTCAATAAATCGCGTGGCCTTCCTTTGGAGAAGCCAAAAGCGCAATAGGAATGAAGGTTTCAGGAGGACTTAATATAACAATGGCTTATTATCCAAAATGTAAAAAATATTTTAGTAAATCTTTCACAGGCCGACAAGATACTAAAATTAGTAGATCCCCATTCTGTGATCAGCTCATATAATTTTTTTAAGGAATTTAGCTATAAATGCAATAGCGATTATCACTTACAATAAATAAACATCCGAAGAAAATTCGGCTGACTCAAAGCGCCAACCCCTATTCAATCCCACCGGCTAAAAAAAAAAGATTATAAACTGTCCATGCTGATACCGCTGAAGTCCTGAGCAACTTCACGGATATCCTTGACACCGAATGCCGTCTGGACCATGCTGAGTTCGATCTGGTTTGCAGCATCGCACATATAATCGAGGATGTCAACGGACAACTCCTTCTGCATCTTGCTCTTCCTCAGCTGGTCGACAAGGGCCGACATCTTCTCGGGAGACTCCATACGGAGTTTTGCAAGACTCATTACGCACATGTAGATGCGGGTCAGGTTCCGGTCGGTTCCCGTGATACACTCAAAGAAATTCCGAATCACCTGTGCCTGGTAAATTTCTCCACTCATGAACTTCACCTCCTGCCTTTTTCTTTCTAGGTAATCCTCCTGTTCGAATTTTCATTATAAAAGGTTTGTGGAGAAAATGCGGTTTTTTGCAAAAAACAAGGGATTTTTGCCGCTGTTTTTGGGATGTGCGGCTGGATTGTCAGACAATTGTATGACAGCCGTCATACTCTGACGGGCGGGATGGGGTACTGCGCCGCACGATCGCGTGGCATACCGGTCCGGAAAAGATATCAATTCTTTTTTGAATCATCATGAAAGACGATCTGATCATACGATTACGGTTTATGGGCCTTGATTATTTTTTCATCACCGCATTCTTTCATAATCTCATCAAGCGTGCGAACCCGTCCTGCCTTGAGATCCGCAATCCCCTCTTCCACAGCTTCGATCTCCTCCGGAGTCATCGGCTCATCATCGTATGCAGATTCAGCTAAGCGCCGGACAACATCATCATAGGTTTCCCGGGGAGTCCGTTTCAGATCATCAAGGAGGGCTTTGGTTTCAGCCCTTATCCTGTTCGTAGCACCCTCTGCCATAACAACACTATACCACTGTATACAGGATAGAGATTTTGTCCCGGCATACCCGAATATCGGACTTTGAACAATCCGCACACCGGGCACCAATACAGGATGGTTTTAAACTTTTATTCCTAACGGAAGAGATTAACGAATATCTACGTAACATCCAGACCATGGATTGAAAATGAGGACTTTGTTTTGATCTTTGTCTCAAAAAACAGAATGCGATTTTAAAAGAAGAAAAATAAATCGGAAAGAAAATTGATGATATTTTAAAAGCTAAAAAAAAATTCCTACTTTGCTGCACTCACGACTTTGATAATGTCGCCATTCTTGAGCACATGGTTTTCCTTGATGCGCATCTTGGTGCGGGCATCGAGCGCATAGAGGAATCCCTTGCCGATATCCGTGTGCACCTGGAACGCGAGATCGTGGGGGGTTGAGCCCTTCTTCATCAGGAAGGCATCGGGCAGCACATCGCCCTGCTTGTTGCAGAAATGGGTCTCATCCTCCACCGGGTAAACAACGATCATGTCGAGCAATTCATAGACTGCACGGTTGATTGCCTGCTGCACGCCCGTGCCATGGTTCTCCTTCATCAACGCTGCGATCTTTGCGAGCCCGGCTTTCTGGGGGGCGGTCAGCGTGCCTTCATTGGCGATTTTGAACTCTTCATCTCCCGGCAGGTACTGGATCATATGCGCTCCGGCTGCATTGCGGAGAGCAAGCTCGGAGGCTGCACTGACAAATGCTACCTTGGCAGCAGCGAGTTTCGTGCGCAATGCCTCGGGCGTTTCATCAATCTTGTTGCCAATGACCAGCATGGGTTTTGAGATCTTCACGATCTCTGCGCATAAGGGAATGAGATCATCGATCGATCCATGGATCAGGTCAATCTTGAGTTGCAACTGGATATCACGGACATCATCGGGAGTTATGCCGAGACCAACGAACGTTTCTGCAATACCCTGCTCGATGACCGTTCCCTTGCCCTGGGACTGGCGGCTGATCCGGGTCCAGTGCTTGCCAAGGATCCCGTGCACCCACATCGTCATCTCGTAGATAAGGAACCTGATATCCTCTTCGGGGTCATGGTTGCCCACACCCACCGGGTTTCCTTCGCTGTCAGTGCCTCCGCTGGCATCGATCACGTGAAGGATTGCATCCGCCTGGCGGAGATTATCGAGGAACTGGTTGCCCAGTCCCTTGCCCTTGTGGGCGTCCGGCACGAGACCGGCAACATCGATCAGGTTCACGGCCACAAACCGGTTGCCGTCAACACAGTGCGTGCAGGTGAGTTTGAGATCATGGCACGGACACTTCGTCCGCACATACCCGACACCAAAGTTCGGGTTGATGGTCGTAAAGGGATAGTTGGCAATCTCGACGTTTGCCATGGTCGCGGCCTTAAAAAAAGTGGACTTTCCGCAGTTGGGTTTTCCTGCAAGTGCTAGGGTAATCATATCTGGTTCCTCAATGAATATGGGATCTCATAACCATCAGTACGGGTTTGGTAAGAAACTTGAACAAAGTTTTTCCATCCCGGCTTATTAAAAGGTACTTATGACGTTCACGCAGAAAAATATCTGGTATTTCGATAAGCCGGGGGAGGCAAATACCCCCGATGCGGCACGGTTTGCCATCGGGCGCGCAAAAGAACTCGGGCTGGGAACAATCGTTGTCGCAAGCACATCGGGTTCTACTGCCGAGAGTTTTTTTGCCGCCATGAAAGGATCCGGACTGAATCTCGTTGTGGTCTCGCACGTCATGGGATTTGCAAAACCCGGCGAATGGGAGTTCTCGCAGGCGATCGCTGACCGGCTGCGCGGGCAGGGTGTAAAGATTGTGACCGGTACTCACGCGCTCTCAGGACTCGAACGTGCCATCTCCCGTTCACCCAAGATTGGCGGAGGATCGCGCTCCGACGCGATAGCAGAATCCCTCCGGCGCACGGTTGCAGTCGGGCTCAAGGTTGCTGTAGAGTGTGTACTCATTGCCGCTGACCAGGGAGTAATTGGCATCAGCGAAGAAGTCGTAGCCGTAGGAGGGACCGCGAGCGGTGCCGACACCGTCTGCGTTATCAAGCCCGCGCATACCGCCAACTTCTTCGATCTCCAGGTGCGCGAGATTGTGGCAATGCCGAGGAACCGTTAATCATGGTTCTGACAGGACTCAAAGAAGCCCTTGGATTACTCCGGCGCATCCCGGTACTCTGGGTGCCGGGACTGGTAACGGGTCTTCTTGCGGCGATACTCTGGCTGGTATACAATGCACAGGGGAGCTTCTTTGCTACCCGCCTGCTCCTGATAGGTTCCCTTATTGCAGTCTTTTTCCTTGCCGGAAGCTACGCCGTTATAGGTAATGGGAAAGGAGGCATCGCGGAGCTCTTCACCGGGGGCGTCCGGTATTTCTTCCGGGTGTTGCTGCCCCTGCTGGTGATCATCTTCTGCACCGTCATTCTCGTTGCCCTGGTCATGATCACGCTCTCGTTCGGCGGAATGCCGGCAGACCCGGAGTTCCTGGGAGTATTTGGCATCTGCATAACCATACCCGTGGCATTCCTTACGTTCTTCTTCGACACAGCAGCAGTCTTTGAAGACCGGCGGATCTTCGACTCCGTCCGTCGCAGCATAGAACTGGTAACGGTGCGGTCAGTCCAGGTTTTTAAATTCTACGTGATATCTGCGGCGGTGTTCTTTGCCGTTACGTTCTCACTCATGATTGTCTGGGAAGCCGCACTCTACGAGAAACTCGAACCGCTCACGCACTTCAACGAGACACAGATTGCAGCCTTTACTCCCGAACAGCTTGGCGGGATGGTGGGAGCTGACGGAACGGTAATAACTGCAGTCTGTCTCTTCTTTGGCTTCCTGGTACTCCTGCCCATCCTCTCCACCTATAAAGCATGTTTCTTCCGCTCAGTTGCCGAGGGTTCAGTCACGGTGGAACAGCCGGTTACCGGAGAATATGACAGTAAGGGAAGATGGTACAAATATTAAAAATCGGTTACTAAAACGCAGAAACACCACCAGGGCCCGGGTAATCAGCCGGTACAATTTTTTTTGTTATCAGTACTCTTTTTTCGTCATCATTTCAAAGGAGAGACCGGTCCGGTGTTTTCTTATAATTTGATTATCAGGGGTCAGTGATGGGCTTTTGAGGAAAGCAAATAAATTCAACCCGTACCCGTAACCAACCCTTAAGGGCTGGCTAGCTCAGGTGCAGAAGATAGAAAAGCCCCATCGCCACCAGTCCGCCACCAATCGTTGCAATCAGGTTGGTACCCGCATTTCCCCAGACGCCCCGGTTCTCGAAGGTTGCCCCGGCCAGGCTGTCGATATTCGTCCCGACAAAGCCGGCAAATGCACAGACTACGGCTGCAGGAAATGATATGACCCCGAGAAGGAAAGCAACAAACGCAACAACAATACCCCCGAAGAGTGCAACCGATTCCCCGACAAGAGTTATACCGCCATTCGTGCCGATGGGCACTTTTTTTAACGTAGTAATCATGTACGGGATTCCACCCGTGACACCGATCTCACTTGCAAGGGTATCCGCCGCTGCCGTTGCCACACAGCCAACATACATCACGACAAAGATCGGCTGCTGGAAGACCCCGTAGAGCACCGCCGCGGCTGCGGCAACAATCCCGTTGGCAAAGACATTCCGGTACCCCCGTGCCCCGCCACGTCCCTGCTCAACGCCTATCCGCTTCTTATACTCGAACTTGTATTTGGTGGCAACAGAACCAAGGATGAAGAACGCGAGCATGATCATGAACCAGCGGGCATCGGCAAAGACGAGCAGGATGATCCCGACAAGCGCAGCGGAGAAGAGCCCGGAGAGATCAGCGGTTTTTGCACGGAAGGCAAAGTAGCCGAACGTGAACCCGACGATCACCGCAGCAACCACCAGCTGGAGATTTGCCTGGTAGTTGAGCTCCTGGATCAGCCACATCGTCATCGCAACTCCCACGGCTTCGAGAATCAGTGAATCCTCGTACTTGAGCAGGATCACTTTCATGAGAACCGCTGCGATAATCCCGAAAATGACGGTCAGCAGGGCGGTCTCATGCAGGTATGCCATGACAAGCACGCCCGCCCAGCCGGTTGTTATGACATAATACAGGTACGTATTGAGATCATCCGCACCCGTCTGGAAGACGAGTTCTCCCAGCACGATCATGGCAAGCGATGCGGCAAAGACAAAGAACGGGAGAAGGGTTACGCCATACAGTGCAGCAAGAGCACACATGGCATAGCTGAGGTATTTGGTATCGAAGAAACGCCAGAGAATGAGGGCATACAGGATCACGATCAGGCCCATCAGCCATGCAGGCTTGAGATACGGTCCGATCAGGATAGCAGCACCGGCAATTGCAGCTGCATATCCCAGGCCTCGCTGTCGCACCATTAGTACATCATGTGTTGTCCGAACAAAAAAAAGAGATCACACAAAACATGGTGCCGGCCGTTCATGGGTGAAACAATATCTCCCGTCGCTTTTCTTTATCCGATTACTATATTTTATTCCAATTCCAAATATCTCCGGAATGGCGTCATCACAGGATCTACCCAAAAATTATGATTTTGCGGAGGTGGAAGAGCGCTGGCGCAGTATCTGGCGCGATGAAGATCACTATTTTGATAAGAACTCAAAAAAACCGCAGTTCGTGATCGACACCCCCCCGCCGTACCCGACCGGCAACTTCCATATCGGTAATGCGCTGAACTGGTGCTACATCGACTTCTTTGCCCGCTACAAGCGGATGAAGGGGTTCAACGTGATGTTCCCGCAGGGCTGGGACTGCCACGGGCTCCCGACCGAAGTGAAGGTCGAAGAACTCAATCACATCACCAAGAACGATGTCTCCCGCGAAGAATTCCGGAGGATGTGCCGCGAGCTGACGGAAAAGAACATCGGCCTGATGCGCATCACCCTGCGCAAGATGGCGTTCTCGACAGACTGGTCGAACGAATACGTCACGATGCAGCCAAAATATTACGGGAAGACGCAGCTCTCGTTCCTGCGCATGCTCCAGTCCGGCTACATCTACCAGAGCGAACACCCGGTCAACTACTGCACCCGGTGCGAGACGGCAATCGCGTTTGCCGAGGTTACCTATGAAGACCGCGAGACCCAGCTCAATTATTTCGATTTCGATGGCGTAGAGATCGCAACTTCCCGGCCGGAACTTCTGGCAGCCTGTGTTGCCATAGCAGTCCACCCGGAGGATAAGCGGTACCACCCGCTCAAAGGCGGCACCAAAAAAGTCCCGCTCTTCAGTCACGATGTGCCGGTGGTCCAGGATGAGGCAGTTGATCCCGCATTTGGTTCCGGCGCCGTGATGATCTGTACCTTTGGGGATAAGCAGGATGTCCACTGGTGGAAACTGCACAATCTTGGTTTAAGAAAAGCGATCGACCGCCAGGGTAAGATGACGGCAATTGCCGGCAAATACCAGGGACTCAATACCTCCGAATGCCGGGCATCGATCCTTGCCGACATGAAAGCACAGGGCATCTTAAAACGGCAGGAACCGCTCGCCCAGCGTGTCGGTACCTGCTGGCGCTGCAAGACCCCCATCGAGATCCTCTCAGAACGCCAGTGGTTCGTAAAGATCAAGCCGGCCGAGATCTCCGAAGCTGCACACCAGATCAAATGGTTCCCCGAGCACATGCTGCTCCGGATGGAGAACTGGGTGGACCAGATGGAGTGGGACTGGTGCATCTCCCGCCAGCGTATCTTTGCCACACCGATTCCGGTCTGGTTCTGTAAGAAATGCGGCGAGATGACCGTGCCGGAGGACAAGGACCTGCCCGTGGACCCCACGCAGGTCAGCCCGAAACATCCCTGCAAGAAATGCGGCAGCACGGATTTTGCCGGTGAAGTGGACGTGCTCGATACCTGGATGGACTCATCGATATCGGTGCTGAATGTCACCGGCTGGGATGGCAGCGGAACGCCTCCATTTTTCCCTGCCCAGATCCGCCCGCAGGGCCACGATATCATCCGGACCTGGGCCTTCTATACCATCCTGCGCTCGGTGGCACTTACCGGCCAGAAACCCTGGGACGAGATCCTGGTCAACGGCATGGTGCTGGGCGAAGACGGCTTTAAGATGAGCAAGAGCCGGGGCAACATCATTGTGCCCGAAGAGATTCTCGTGAAGTATGGTGCCGATGCGCTCCGCCAGTGGGGAGCCATGGGCGCAGCAACGGGATCGGACATCATGTTCAACTGGAACGACGTGGTCTCGGCATCACGGTTCCAGACCAAGATGTGGAACATCACCAAGTTCGCCCTGATCCAGCTGGAGAAAGAGGGCTTTGATGAGAAGGCGCAGATCACAGCACTCGCGGATCGCTGGCTGCTCGTCCGTCTCTCGGATACCGTTGAGCAGGTGAGCACTGCGCTGGAAGCCTACCAGTTTGACATCGCCCTCAAGGCCATCCGCGAATTTGCCTGGGAAGTGCTGGCGGACAACTACATCGAGCTGGTCAAGGGCCGGCTGTACAAGAGTGATGAGTCGAGGAAGGGTGCCTGCCTTGCACTGCATACCGCATTCGATGCCCTCTGTCGGCTCCTCGCTCCCTTCACCCCGTACTTTGCCGAGGAGTGCTACTCGCACCTCAGCCCGGGCAAGAGCGTGCACAAACAGCCGTGGGTGGCATTCACGTACGATGATGATGCAGCCCGGCTTGAGGGAAACCTGCTCGTGCAGGTTGTAGCCGAAGTGCGGAAATACAAACATGATGCGGGTCTTGCGCTCAATGCACCGCTGGGGAAGGTCACCATCTACGCTCCCCACACGGTCAATGATGAAGGCGATACCGGACGAACACTCAATGCCGATGTGCACTGGAGAACCGATGTGGCGAAACTCGACCGGGTGATCACCGGAATTGACTTCAACCGTTCGGTCATCGGCCCCACCTTCCGCAAACAGGCGCAGGCCTTCATGGCGGCTATCACGGCGCTTTCACCGGAACAACTGGCAAACCCTCCGGCAACAATTATACTGGATGGCTGCGAAACCGCAGTTCCTGAAAATTCCTTTACGCCAAAATATTCCTACATGGAAGAGGGTGCACAGGTTGATGTGATCACGGTTGGCGATGTGATTTTGACGATTGCGAAGAGCGCGTGAGAATTTTCAATTTTTTAATTTCGTATTTTTTTCTATTATCGATAATTCCGTATTCACTTTTTGAACAATGCGATTGTGACCCCCTCACTCCCCCAGAGGGGGAGGCAGCCCAAGGGGTGCACCCCCTTGACCCCCGTTTCGGTTTTTTTAAAACCTTCTGAAAGGCACTCGTGTTTTGAAATATCCGCTGACAGAAATCAACAGAACAGGATTTTGCCCAGCGAGGCGCCGATGAGGCGGCCGAGCGACCCCCATCAGGGGGTGGGAAATATCGCAATTTCCTGAATCACCCCAAATAAACCAGATACAAAAGAGAAATCCCAAGAAAATGTATGAAATGTACTACCGCTTCCGCCCCTCTTTCTTCGCAGCCACTACCAGCCGTATCCCATCCGCAACAAACTTCACAATCTCCTCTTTTCCCAGAGCTGCATCGACAATAACAAACCGCGACGGTTCCGCCCGGGCATAGGAAAGATAATTGTTCTGGACCGCTTCGAGCACCTCGCGTTTCTCGAAATGCTCCCGCCCGCTCTTGTCAGCGAGCCGGGCAAGGGCCTCATCAATGGAAAGCACCAGCAGGAACGTTCGTTCCGGCGTGATCGACCAGCCGTCATGCATTGCCCTTAACCATCCCTCCGGGTCGGGAACGATCCCTTTGAGCGTGACCGACTGGTAGGCAAAACGGCTGTCGCTGTACCGGTCCGAGATGACAAGCCTGCCCTTGGCAAGAGCGGGACGGACAAGGGTGGAAAGGTGCGCTGCGTGATCCGCGACAAAAAGGGAAGCTTCCGTGATCGGATCGATCTGCTCCGCGATCGCCCGTCGCACTGCCTCACCTACCCAGGTGGCGCCCGGCTCCCGGGTGAAGACGGGGTCGAGATCCGCAAGCTGGCTTTTGAGCCCGGCGAGCAGCGTGCTCTTACCGGTCCCGTCTATTCCTTCGATGGTGATTAACAACAGGTTCCCCTCCGGATCCATGCAACCGGGATCTGGCCCCGGTGCAGGGCTGTGGCAATGATTGCGCCGTCAAATCCTGCCGCGCTGAGTATTTCGAGATCCTGGACGGTTGCAACCCCGCCCCCATACAACAGTCTCCCGTCATACGCGGCCCGCAGGGATTGTAGTGCAGCAGCGTCCATCCCCGATTCCGTTCCAACGGCACCAATGTTGAGAATAATGCATCCTTCGAAATGCCAGTCATTTACCTGGGAGAGGAAGACTGCCGGCGTTTTTCCGGAGGGGATCACCCGGCCCCCCTTTACATCGATGCTCAGGTAACCGCCCCGGTATTGCGAGAGATCCGCACCTCCCGTCTCCGTGCCAATTATATTCCGGAGATTTTTCCCGGAGAGCATATCGTCAGGGGAACTGCAACCGCGATCCACGTAACAGCTGGAGACTTTTTCCGCGCACTGCTTCACCAGTGCATCATGTGAACCCGTGCCTTCGATCCGGTCGAGATCTGCAATGTAGAGATATTTTGGCCGGACCGCTGCCAGGTACCCGAGCGGCTCTGCCGTCGGTGACAGCCCCCAGTCCAGCGGTTTATAGGTCTCCCGTTTTCCGGATTTGCCATGAACTACCAGATTCTGTCGTAAATCCATTGCCAGCACGAGTTCCATAGGTGAGCGCAATCACTATTAGGACAAAAGATCATTAAATCCTATGCAATTGCTGGTCAGCCCAAGCTCAATCGATGAGGCCAGGCGCTCTGGTGCCGCTGACATCATCGATGTAAAGAAACCATCAGAGGGCTCGCTGGGCGCCAACTATCCCTGGGTGATTCGCGAGATCAAATCCTTTGCAAAGAAACCCGT
>JANYKQ010000006.1 GCA_025358115.1 Methanomicrobiales archaeon
CCACAGCTGGAACGGCATTTCTTTGACTTTCGGGTGATGCCCGAAGACCGCGCCGATATCGGAGAGCAGCCAGTGTGCCTCCGCACGGTCGGCCAGGTGCCCGATCCCGTCCGTGTGCATCAGACCGGTGAACGGGTCGCGGATGTACCGGGAAGTCCCGGTAAAATGGGAGAGGGAGGATTTCAGATCCAATGCCGCGATCATCGTTCCCGTCCTCGCGCCTCTGCGGGGATCCCGCTCGGCAGCGGATCACAGACCCATGCGATCATATCCTGCCGCTGCCGTTCTGCGATAAGGTTGTCGAGCCCTTCCCGCTCGGCCCGGGCTTTCCACGATACGATTATCTCATCGTGCCTTAAACGGAGTTCCTGCGCATCTGCCTGACCCAGAAAAGCCCGCCGCTCTGTCTCGTGTATCGTGATCTCGAGGCGTTCGAGTTCTTCGAGAACCTTTACCGGCATGGCATCAAAAATAGTGTTCATGCCGTCACCCCTTCCGCCGCATCGGTCCCGCTGGCGCTGGCAGGGACCGGGGCCGGAGCCCCGATCATGAAATCCGCTGCCTTCTCTGCCCTGCCTGCTGCATACATTACGAGATCTGCATCGGCTTTTATCGCCGTTGCCCAGTTCTGAAGATAAGCGGCCTGATTCTGGATAATTGCGGCCGAGTCGATCCCGGTGAGAGCAGCCAGGTAAGCGCTCCCGATCTCGGCGACCAGTTCCTCGCGCCCGTAGGTGTCGGAACCGAAGCAGACCGGATCGGTCCGCTTGAACCGGTCGAGCCGTGGCCCGGTGGAGTGGACGCACTCATGAAACATCGTGGCGTAATAGTGCTCCGAGGTTCTGAACTGGCCGATATCCGGGATGGTGATAATATCCATCTGCGGGAGGAACGCGGCCCGGTCTCCTGCAGTGATTCGTATTGAGTGCCGGTTCGTGTAGTCGTTTATGACGGCATCGCATCCGAGCAGGTGGAGATTCTCCTTAACATCGGGGAGTTTGTAACCCTGTTCCACATAATCGGTCTGAGCGACGTTGAACACAACGAAGGCTTTCAGAAACCGGATCTGTTTTTTATTCTCCGTCTCTTTGCCGTTCTTGTCGGTCTTCGTCTCGGTCTTTACGGTCCGGCCCGCGTAGATAATCCCGTGGCCGTGCTCGCCCTTCTGGACCTGTAACCCTGCTGCGAGATACTGCCGGTAGGTTGCCCAAAAAGGAAGAGGGTAGGGACCTAGCCCGAGAATTAACCGGTTAAGCCCGGTGTATGCCCTGCCGCTGAAAAGATTTCGCGGACCGTTTTCGGTCCACGGTTTCAGCCAGGGGATTTTTCCCTCTGATAACGCTTTGATGATCCGCTCGTTGATTTGCGCTTTTACATCAGCGGCTTTCATGCGTGCACTCCGGCGGGCTGGGTGGCTGTGGTTATGGCTTGCATGGTTGAAACGTTCGCGTATTTTCGTTCTCCCTTGAGCATGCCTTTTACCTGAGCGAGCGGGGATACGTACTTCACATCGTTGATCGTGATCATCACCGCTTTACCGGACCGGGTGATCCATGCCTTCCCGACCGGTGCCGCTTCCGAGTTTTTCATTACATCAGATATGTCAAAGACCGGTGCGGGCCAGTGATCTTCGAGCCTTCGGACTTCCCCGGCAGGAATAACTGCCTGCATGGTCTTGACATCGATACGGACCGAGCCGTTATAGAGGCGCGCGGCCCCTATGTGCTCGAACTTTACATCTGTGTTTTTTATTGGAGTCATGGTGTTTTTCACCATACATTCATCGACGTTAGCGCTTATATGTCTCCGCCGTGCGCAGTGTGAAAGTAAAAGCGCTGCATTGTTGAATTTACGAAATAACGTTTTTGCGCAGAATTTTGTTTACGCTTGGCCCGCCCAGGCACACAGCGCGACAGGTCGCTGATGCGCCCCGTAACCGCGCCGTGTAGCCATAACCCGCCCACGCTGCAGGATATTTTTATGTTGTCTTGTTGGCATGCGATCGCCAGAGCAGGACCCGCCCGACAAAGCGAGCGACCGTCCGCTGATGCGTCCGGTAACCGTCGCTTTGTCCTCCCCCCCGTACACCGATCCCGTGCCCCCATCAGGGGGCTATCCTGTCCCGGCCCAGCGGCCCAAGGGAGCACCGCTTCAGGGCGCGAAGGTAACGAGCCGCATCAGCGGTGAGTCCGAGCCCCTGATGCGTCGTGCGGACGAGTCACTGAGCGTTAGACACTTACTCAGTACACAGCGACGAACACGATGCGGAGCATGATGTGAGAAGCGGGCGGGAGCAGCCGCTGGCGATGGAGCGGAGCGATGAGCCAGGGGCGTACTGCATCTCAACAGAACAACTCCGGGAAAGCAAGGGAGGTGATGTGAAGCGAGGCGGAGCCTAAGCGAGGACGAGTGAACATGACCGACCGATCTTCATGAACCACAAAACAAGTTGCCGTTGGGGAAGCCCACGCGGCGAGGGGCGGAGCCCCGTTGAGCGTAACATCCTCTTTAATTTTCTCGCTGTATTTGTCACGCGGTTGAACCGCCGCCCGCGTCGCCCCGCTCCGCGACCAGCTCCCCATATTTCAGGCTAAAACCCTGTTTTTTAGACATCCCCGGAAAAAAATGACCCTCATATTCGCATTCCGGTAGCCTTTTCGGGGTCCGGATGAGGTAAATTAAGGGTCGAAAATAGCATCGATTTAAGGGCCTTTGGTGGGCTTTAGGAGAGATGCAATTCTGCCGTATTTTGGCAAACAGAGCGAT
The DNA here is from genome assembly GCA_025358115.1 of Methanomicrobiales archaeon. Lineage (GTDB taxonomy): Archaea > Halobacteriota > Methanomicrobia > Methanomicrobiales > Methanospirillaceae > Methanoregula. Next base: position 2,767 of record JANYKQ010000006.1, read on the forward strand.
AATTAAGCGTATTTTTCATATGTACCGAAACGGACGATTTTACGGGGTTTTCCGGTATTGGCCCGGTCGCATGAGGGGGAAAAAGAGCCCGTATAGGGCTTATTTTTTCTTCACCCACCCACCCTCGAAAAGTGGACACATCTGAGATATCGCAGCCGTTTCATTTCGACGGCCCCCGTTAGATCACCCAACATCACAAAACACAATCCCGAGGGATCGCTACTTCACGACCACTGATTTTTCGAATCAAAACCTGATACTTAAAATATTATCAGGACTGATTTTTTGCAGAGTACTATTTTCAGAGTACCAGCAATATGACAGAGGGGTGCCCGGGAGCGGTCCCTTTGTTTACCGAAATGTGCTCCGCTCATTACGTTTTACGGTGAACACCCATGAATGGTACCCTGAAAGAAACCCCTGTGTCATCACTGATGACCCTTCGTCTCGTTATCCGAAATTACCGGGAATTCCTGCTGTCCCCCGGCACGATCTTCACGTTCGTCAGCGGTGTGTTACTGCTGATGGCGATCCTGATCCAGCCGGCCAGCCTGGTGAGCGGCAGCACTCCGGGAGAGCTGGTCAACTGGATATACCTTGCATCCGCACTTGTCGGATCCTCGTACATCTGGTATAGTGCATATCAGGGTATCCGTGAAGGGGATTTTACTGCTGATATCCCGGTCACCATTGCGACGATTGCCGCGATCGCCATCGGGCAGTATTCCGCTGCTGCGGTTGTTGCGGTCCTGCTCCTGCTGGGAGGGATGCTGGAAGAGCTTGTGGCGGCCCGGGCCGACCGTGCGCTCGATGCGCTCGCCCGGCTGTTACCGGACCGCGTTACCGTACGGCGCAATGGGAACGATGTCACCCTGCCGCTGGAAGAGCTGGTTGTCGGGGATATCGTTATCGTCCGTTCCGGGGAGCGGATTGCCATTGACGGTGAGATCCTGTTCGGGAACGGATCGGTCAACCAGGCAGCCATCACTGGCGAGAGCGTTCCCGTTGACAAGCAGAAAGGGGACACGGTCTTTGCCGGTACCCTGAACGAGGTCGGTGCTCTCGAAGTCCGGGCAACCCGGGTCGGGACCGAGACAACGCTCGGCCAGATCCGCCGGTTTATCGCGGAGGCTCAGGAACAGAAAGCTCCCATCGAGCGAATTCTCGACCGGTATGCGAAAATCTACACACCGGTCGCGATCATTCTCGGGTTGCTTCTCTGGTGGTGGAGCGGGGATATCCTCCGGGCTATCACCATGCTGATCATCTTCTGCCCCTGCGTGATGGTTCTTGCGACACCAACCGCTCTGGTTGCATCCATCGGGAACGCTGCACTGGCGGGAAGCCTTGTCAAGAAGGGTGCGACGGTGGAAGCGCTTTCGAAGGCGGATATGGTGATCTTCGATAAAACCGGAACGCTCACGCTCGGCGAACCCCAGATGGTCAGTGCAATTCCTTACGGCAACACTTCTGAAGAATTCCTCGTCCGTTGTGCAGCATCGGCAGAAAAATTCAGCGAGCATCCGATAGGAAAGGCCGTGGTCCGGGCAGCTGCTCTGCGGAATATTGTCATACCCGAACCCGATTCCTGTGAAATATTACCGGGACTCGGGGTAAAAGCCCGATCGGGCGGACATGAATTCCTTCTCGGGCGCCCCAAGATGTTCTCCGATCTGGGAATACCCCTTCCGAAGGATAGCGAAGAAAAGATCCGTACCCTTTCCAGCGGGGGACGGAGTGTTATCCTCGTTACCATCAATCACCAGCTGAGCGGGTTCCTTGTCTTCGAAGATATCATCAGGGAAAACGCCCCGGCTACCGTTGCCTGCCTGACCCGGGCCGGCATCAGGACCGTACTGGTAACGGGAGATAACCGGGACGCAACGAACCTCGTTGCACAAAAAGTGGGGATCACGGAGGTCTATGCCGATGTTCTGCCCCAGGAAAAAGTTGCGATTGTCAAGCGTTTCCAGGCCGAGGGACGCCGGGTTGTTTTCGTTGGTGACGGGGTGAATGATGGCCCGGCACTGGCAACAGCCGATGTCGGCGTGGCCATGGGACTTGCCGGTACGGATGTCGCCATCGAGACCGCCGATGTCGCACTCCTGTCCGATGATCTCTCGAAACTGCCGCACCTGCTGACCATCTCGCAAAAGGCTCTCAAAACCATCCGGCAGAATCTTGTCTTTGCGCTGGGCGTCCTCGTCATTGCCGTGGGCCTGACAATTCCCGGGATCCTCACACCGGTTACGGGGGCACTTCTGCACGAACTTTCGTCTATACCCGTTATTGCAAATTCTGCCCGGTTGATCGGGTCTAAGTAAAAATAGTTTGGATTATGGGGAAGAAATCCCTCAAATTTTTTTGTCACTATATCCCCGTAATCAGCCCGATGATCTGCTGAGCTGTAGCCGGGTCAACCACCCGGGCCATGACCAGCCCGGCCATCGAGATGAAGAAGGTCCAAAAGACTTTCTTCACCTGTTCGTTCTTCCCGAACGCCTCGATCGCTGCATCGGTGTCTGCCTTCATCGCCCGCTGGATCAGTTTCGGCAGGAACACAAGCAGCGGCAGGAACAGGACCGCAGCGCTGATGAATGCCAGGGAGATCTCCGACCGGCTTGCAAGGAAGATTCCGAGCGGGACCGCAAACACACCGGCCAGCACAGCCGCCATCCCAACCTCCCCGAACCAGAAATAATGTTTTTTCTGCGTGTAGTTCAATCGCTCAGCATCGGTCAGCGCAGAAAAATCAAAGATGCCGAACGTGTTCAGCATCCCGTACCAGACCGCGTGCGTTTCTTCCGGGTCCGCAACGAGACCGAGGAATAGCACCGCAACCGGTACAATGAGAATGATAAGGGGAAGATGTGCCAGGACAAAAACAATCCCGAGCAGTATCCCGGTCCCGCAGATTGCGGCCCGGGTCTGCACCTCATTCTCGAACATCGGTTATCTCCGCAATCCGTATCTCAAAGACCGGGCTCGTATATCCCCCATTCAACGGGCTGAAATCCCGCACCCGGCCTATCTGGGCAAACTTGCGCCGACCGGTACGGATCTGGACCGTGTGGATACCGGGCGCTCGCGGGTAAACCCGGCGGCCATCGATGTCTTGCATTTCCTCATAGGGAGGAATGTCAAACCAGTCCGGCCAGAACCGGACGCCTCGCGGGATATCCGTTCCCCGGCGCAGGTCCTGTAACCGCAAGGGCGCGAGATTATCGTAAATCACATCGACGATCAGGTTCTCATCGCCCTGCTCCGGGTGCAGGTCCAGTTCATAGAAGATGGGGTTGCGCCGTACTTCATCCCGGGTAAGCGGCTTATCGACAGTGAGCGGTTCAAGCCCGCCAAACTTCCCCCGGTACAGACCGGTCACGGTTGCAACCGGCTGTGTTCTCATTTCAGTTTCCATGATAGTTCTCCCTGTGTCGTTCGTGTTCGCTCCGGAGTTTCTTGAACTCCTCAACGATCTCATCATATTTGCCAATCTTCTGATGGATGGCAAACAGCACGGGATACAGCGGGAGCACAACTCCAAGAAGGATCCCTAATGTTTCAGTGTCCATGACGGTCCTCCGCACAAAGACGAGAGGACCAAAAAGAGAGGGGACCGAGGGGTCGCCTCCCCTCCGGGTCTTATCGTCAGGCGAATTCAGGCAAGGGCTGCAACAGTGTCCGCCCAGGTCTCGACCTTCGTCCGGATTGCATCATCCGAATACGAGGTAATGCTGACCCGGTTGCGGCTGAAGTTCACCATGTACAGTTCGCCGTTTGCGTCGTGACACTTGAGCGTCGCACTGTACGCTTCATTGTCAGTGTCGCGGAACGGAGTACCGCCGTGGGCTGTTGCAAGGGCGGTGTTTGCGAGAATCGCTGCGGCTCCCGCATTGAATCCTGCGATGGATGTAAACTTGTCCGACAGGTTGCCGACAGTATTTGCTTCGGTGTCCTGGAAGACGATCTTCGCAGTGTACCCTTCCTTGGTCTTTTCAACCGGGTCGTGGGTCACCCCGGCGGTGATATACGATACGCATGCAAACGGGTTGCCGGTGATAACCGACTGAACGATCGTGTTGAACGCTGCAACGTCTGCAATCGGTTCCGCAAGTTCGCGGATTGCGCTCTTGGTCTGTGAGTTCTGTACGAAATCTGCCATACTTTTTTCTCCAGCCCCGGGCCCTTGGGCTATATTCTAATATTACTCACAGTGATATAAGCGTGACTTGATGATGAGTGTCACGAATAAGAAAATACGGGATTTCAGGAAGGGAATGACAGGACCATCATACCCGGATCATACCAAAGAGGAAATGTGTTTTTCAATATCCGCACCATCATAGATCAGGTAACCCTCTTTTCTCAAGTGGGCTTTACTTTCGATTTTTCCTGCGCAGAACAGGGAATAATTCCGTTGCGTATAGCGGTCAGCCTGCACACCTTTTGCCTTTTCTTTGAGTTGTGCGAGTAGCTTACAGGCTTCAGCCCGACTAAGATTACCCCATTTGCATTCCCCAAAAACAACAGACAATGATTCATCATTCGTTGCGACCAGATCAATTTCCTCTTCCTTGTACCACCAATGGCCGGTTCGATATCCCGAAAGAACGGTCCCGGCATACTCATCCCGCACAAATGCCTCGAACTGCCTGCCGAAGTACATGTTTAAGTCAATCGATGACAGGTCAAACCGTCCGGTCTCGATCTCCTGCCGGTGAGAGAAAACGAAACGGTACCAGAAATCAAAGACCCGGTCCTTTATCCGGTAAATTCCCTGCCGGGCATTCCCCAGGATCGGAACCTCTTTCTCAATAAGTCCCAGGCGAATCATCGATTCAAGATACGGATAAATATGCCGGGTGTCCAGCCCGGAGAACTGGGCAATTGTCGTAGGTGCAGTG
>JANYKQ010000030.1 GCA_025358115.1 Methanomicrobiales archaeon
CCTTTGCCCCGAGTTTTTCAGTGTTCATATGCAGGAGCATGAAGATATGCTTCTGGACAACAATTCCTGCAACCATTATCATGAATGCGAGGAGCCCGGCATCGGTGCTGTAGGATATGCTGATATAATATGATAGTCCGCCCGCAAGAATACCGATTAGAGAGGCTGCAAGCGTCCGCTTGATGCGGTCGATATGTTCCGCCTGCTTGTCTGCCTTGGTCTTCTGCTTCTTGGTCAGGACTGGTTGTTCTTCTATGATCTCGTCGCTCATCCCGTTACACCAGTAGTCTTATTTTTTAGTGCGCAAGCCATATGTAATTTGGTATAATATATGGCATCCGAACAGGGCATGAGCGGAATTGACGTCAAGGCGATGACGTCTGAATTGTGTGAGAAGCAGCCGCTCTGGATCGACAAGGTCTACCAGTTCGACTCCCGTACCCTGGGCATCCGGCTCAACGGGGAGAATAAAGCCCGGAACCTGCTGCTCATCGAATCCGGCAGGAGAACCCACCTGGTAAAGGAGTTCCCCCCGCCCCCGAAAAACCCGCCCCAGTACGCGATGCTCCTGCGCAAGTACCTCTCCGGAGGCAAGGTGCTCTCAATCCACCAGCACGGGCTCGAGCGTATCCTCATCTTCGATATCGGCAAGGGGGCTACGGTCTACCGGCTCATCATTGAACTCTTTGATGAGGGAAACGTGATCCTGACCAATGAGGAATATGTCATTGTCAAACCCCTCCGGCACCACCGGTTCAAGGATCGCGAGATTGTTCCCAATGCGGTCTACGAGCTGACGGCAGTGGATCCCACGGCATCGCTGGAGAACCTGACGGCAGTGCTCAAGGATCAGGACCGGGATCTTGTCCGGGCGCTTGCTATGGGATGCATGCTGGGGGGCGCGTATGCTGAATATATCTGCCAGAAGGCCGGGCAGGAGAAGACCATGCCCGCAGTATCGGCTGACCCGGCGCTCCTGTTCACGGCAGTGCAGGGTTTTTTTGACCAGGTACTGCATGCCCGTACTCCGGTGATTTCAGCAAAACACTGTGAGTCCGTTGACATTAGGGGCGGGACCGATCAGCAGACCTTCCCGACTTTTTCTGAAGCCCTCGAAGCCTTCTATCCCTTAACCAAGAAAGAGACGGCAACCAAGGCTGCAAAACCCAGGTTCTCGAAAGAGGAGCGGATCAGGAAATACCAGGAATCAGCGATAAAAAAATTCGATGAGAAGGTTGAAAAGACCGAAGAGGTTGTAGCTGCAATCTACGAGAACTACCAGTTTATCTCCAACCTTATCACCACCCTCGATGCCGCGAGCAAACAGATCTCCTGGCAGGAGATCGAACGGCACCTGAAAGGCGCAACATCTGAAGATGCGAAAAAGATAACGGCATTTTACCCGGATGAAGCAGCGGTTGAAGTCGATATCGGCAAACGGGTAAAGATCTTTGTGCACGAAGGCCTTGAGCAGAATGCCGGCCGGTATTACGATGTTATAAAGAAGTTCAGGAAGAAAAAGGCCGGGGCACTCGCGGCAATGAAGAACGTTGTTGTAAAAAAGAAGGTAACAAAACGCGATATCATCCCGTTAAAGAAACTCTGGTACCACCGCTTCCGCTGGTTCATCACCAGCGATGGTATTGTGGTCCTTGGCGGGCGCGATGCATCCCAGAACGAGGAACTGGTCAAGAAGTACATGGCAGGAGGGGATCTCTTCGTGCATGCCGATGTGCACGGGGCCAGTGTTGTTATTGTCAAGGGCAAAACAGAGCGCATGGACGAAGTGGCGCAGTTTGCCGCTTCCTACTCCGGTGCATGGCGCAGCGGGCATTTCTCCGCAGATGTCTTTTCGGTCCTCCCCCCGCAGGTGAGCAAAACTCCTGAATCCGGGGAATTTGTCTCGCGGGGTTCCTTCATTGTCCGGGGCGAACGCACCTGGTACCGGAATGTTCCGCTCTCGGTGGGAATCGGGCTGATGCTCGAACCCAATGCGGCAGTGATTGGGGGTCCACCCTCAGTTATCAAGGGGAAATGCAAGGCATATAACGAGCTCAAGCCCGGGCAGTTCGAGCCCAATGATATTGCAAAGAAGCTGCTGCGGCTTTTGAAAAGCAAGATCTCCGAAGACGAGGAGAAGGCACTCAAAGGGATCCTCAATACTGATACGGTTGCAGCCTTCGTTCCTCCCGGGGGTTCGGATATCGTAGGGCAACATGAAGGCTGATTACGCAGACCTCAAAAGCAACAATGGCGAAATCAGGTTGTTTCCGGAAAGTGTGGATGATCTCTGGCACCTCCAGCACCTGGTGGCTCCCGGAGATATTGTCTTTGCCACCACCTTCCGGAGCGTGGATACCGCAAGCGACAAGCTCCGTCCCGAGAAGATGGAGAAACGGCCGGTGCGGCTCGGCATCCGGATTGAGCGGGGAGAGTTCTCGGAACACGGGGTCCGGCTCCGGCTCAGCGGTGTGATCGAGCACGGGATTGAGATCGGCGCTTACCATACGATCAATGTCGAGACCGGTTTTGAGATATCGGTCATCAAGCAGTGGCGCCCCCATGAACTGGAGCGGATTGAACGGGCCGCGAAATCCTCGGCTTTTGGCCTGATCCATATTCTTACCATTGAAGAGGGAGAAGCCGAACTCTTCCGGCTCCGCCAGTACGGCCCGGAGAGTGTTGTAACATTTTTGGCCGGCAGCGGCAAAGGGGGAGAATCGGATAACCGCCCTGCTTTTTTCGACCAGGTACTGGCCTCTCTCGCAACCATTGACGGACCGCTGATCATTGCCGGCCCGGGATTTATCAAGGACGATTTTATCAAGCATGCCCAGAACCGGGGGAGCCCGGTTGCCGAAAAAGCGATAAGCGTAGAGACACGGCGCATCGGGCGGGGTGCCGTGCAGGACGTGATTGGCAAGGGAGCGCTTGAGAAACTGATCGATGATCTCCAGCTCTCCCGTGAAGTCCGGTTCATGGACGAGGTACTCTGCCGGATAGCACAGGAAGGGGCAGTTGCGTACGGGCGGCAGGAAGTCCAGGATGCCATCGGCTATGGTGCCGCCGAACAGGTGCTTGTTGCCGATACCCTCCTGCGGGATCCGGCTACCATGGCACTCATCGAGAGTGCTGAGGCGAAGCGGGCTACCGTTGTTGTTCTCTCATCTTCATTTGAGCCGGGCGAACGCCTGGTTGCACTGGGCGGGATTGCGGCCCTGCTCCGGTACAAGCTGGTATGATCGGTATACCAAATTCTCTTTGTTAAAAACAAATCAACGATTCAAAATGTTTTCATTGATTACCCGTAAACTGCTGAATGTTTTAAATTTTTCACAGGTTTCTAAAAAAAAAATTTAGCTGGTCACGGTAAAACCATTGGTCAGTGTTCCTTTAGTACCATCGGTGTTTGTCAGAACAAAGTCCCATGCCCCGTATGACCCGGTAGGGATTGCAAAGAAGCATTGCATTTGTGATTCACTTGCACGTGAAATTGTTGTTGATGCAGGAATATCAAGTCCATTCCGGGTCAGTTTGCAGGCAATACCATCCTTGAAATTGGAACCATACACCGTTACCGGTTTATAGTCGCCGGAAAAGGCCATAGTGGGATCTATAGATGTAATGCTGATTCCTCCCGTTGCAGACGAGGTAGTTGTAGTAGTTGCAGTAGGATTCGGGTTCGCACGAACGGTAAAGCCATTGCTGTACCGTGAGGACTGCCCACCCGGGTTAACGACCAGGACATCCCATGTTCCAACCGTGGCACCTGAGGGAAGCGCGAAGACACACGACACATGGGTTAAGGAGATGACATTCACATTCGTTGCGGTTATATTCGGACTATCGGACCGAACGAGGTTCACTGATGCACCGTTCTTGAATCCATCCCCAAGAAGGTCGGTAATTGAGACCGATGAGCCGGCAAAACCGCTCTCCGGAGCAATACCTTTCACCTTGAGGGGTACGGTACTTGTCGTGGTCGTTGTTACCGGCGTTGAAGTTGCAGTCACGGTCCCGGAAGAAGTTCCCGCAGAAGTAGTAACGGTCGGTTGTGTCAATGGTACCTGGGAAGGATCAACATGAGTGACTTTGACGGTATTGACTTTCTCAAGCACAGACCTGCCACTGTTCTCGGTCCGTGAATCAACCCGGTAGCCCCAGCTCCCGTCAGAATTCCGGTAGATAAAAGCCCTTTGATAGGAATCCGATCCGGAATCATATTTCAGAATAAGCCAGCCGGTCTCTGCGGCACCTTTTGAACTCCTCACAATATCTCCGGCAGTATAAAGAGGGGTGGCTGAAGGAGTCGTCGTTATGGCGGGTGTCTGCGCAGGCGGGTTATTTGCGGATGATGAATCCGTGCAGCCGGCAATGAGTACACCGCCAATAAGAACGACAAGAACGGCAATAACTAAACATGATATCCTGCTCATGCTGAATTGTTTGGCCCGTATGCTATTAAAAAAACCGTTTCTTTGTTTTTTTGCGGAAGGAAATTATGGCATAATGGTTCAGAAGAAATTAAAAACCTGAACCGGGGTATTTCCATCTTTTGACAATATAGGCAATTCCCAGGACTGCAATAATTACGACAAGGTAGATGTTTTTCATCACCAGGCCCGTTACCCAGGCCATCATGTCAATAAAAAAACTCAGGGCGTTTCCTGCCGGGGGGGATGGGGGTGTTTCCGTGGGAGCTTTCATCTGCACCGGTGCTGGTGTAACGGTCTTGTGAGGGGGATTTGTGGCGGCAATCTGTTTTGTAAACAGCGCAATATAACAGAAATGGGAGACCTGTGCAGTTATCCTGCCGGTTCGCGAATCGTACGTAGTGGGAAGATCTATCCAGGTACCGGACTGGGAATCAAAGGTCTTTACCGTAAATTCCTGCCCCAGGGGTACATTGGGGGGATAGGAAAATGAGAGGAAAACCGCTGGTGAAAATGTTGCACCCGCCGGCTCGAAATTGTAGGCCACTCCGGCAAAAGTGTAGGTTCCGGATGCAGGGACCGGGGGAAGGTTTTCCGCAGGTACTGCCGTGAGAGTTACCGAGGTGAGGGGGGCACCCGCGCTGTCTTTTGCCACAACACCCGGCCCTATGGAGAGCTGGGCGCGCTCATCGGGTGACGTGAGCAGGGTTGTCTGGGAGATGACCCCGTTGGCATTGGCATATATTTTTTCCGTTTTTCCCGGATCAGCCGGAGGGGCAAGAGCCGGGGGGCGATTCACGTTCTGGATCGGTGCCGGGGCGGCTGCCTGGCCGGTACCGGATCCCGGTCCGGATCCGGTATTGGGGACGCTGTTGTCTTCAGAACCGGAAGGGGCGCTGATATGGCTTGCAACGGTAAGGGTGATGAGCTGGAAGGGATTGCCGGTGCCGGATAACTGGGATAACCCGAAGGTTGAAAATCCATGAGGGACATTAATTTCGAAAAAGTCCAGGTTTTTTACCGGATCGTTATAGAGGAACCGGCTCGGGAGGACTTCCCCGGTAGATCTGTCGTCCGAGATTCTCTCGCCAAAGGTATGGGTCCGTCCATTGAAGTTCTGGACCCATGTTGAGTTTACGCTCACGTGGAGTGTTCCCGTGCTCACGGCAGGAAAGTTTGTTTTTATGATCTTTGTTGTATAGGCAATACCCCACACATTGGTATACCCGGCTCCGCTGGCAATAGTGTCAAATGCGGCCTGATCTTCCGGTGTATCCCCTTCCCAGACCAGGGTATTCAGGGTAGCTCCTGCCGGATATGATGGCAGCACTATACTGTAATTTATCGAACTCAGGGCACCCGTCGGGATTGAAAAGCCAACCGGATTTATCTCTCTGGTCTGAAACGTTACTCCGGAAATATTGCCCTTTATCAGCGTGCCATGAGGTATAAAGCCGATACCATCCTGAGAAACGAAGGTGATGTTCTGCCACCCGTGAGCCAGCAGTTGGGGCGATGTGCAGACAAGCGTATTACCGGTATTGACCGGGCCGGGAAGCTGCGTTGTGTCATAGGTCAGGAATTGTGTACCGAAAGGAGTGGATATCGCAATACCATTTATCGTTGTGTCGGCAGTCTCGTTCGCGCCGGTCAGCGCATGGATGGTAGTATGCGCAAGAGAATAGCCATAGGGGTTACTGGCATTGAGAGCCACGGAATAGGTTCCCCCAAGCGGAAAGGTATGGGATGGATCCTGAAGATTTGAATAGGTCCCGTCGCCAAAGGACCAGTTCCATACGGTAGCTGCAACTGACGTATCAGTGAATGAAATGGTAAGGGGAACCATACCGGATGTCTGGTCAGTGGTGAACGATGCGACCGGTGCCGAGCCGACACTGACCTTATACATGGGGGAAACGGGAGTCTCATTCCGGCAGAGCGGGTTATTGACGGTAAGCCTCACATCATAGGTTCCCGGTACCGTATACGTCCAGGCAGGATTCAGTTGATCGGTTGTGGTATTGCCATCCCCGAATTCCCATTTCCTGTGCGAGATAGCCGTTGTACCGGGAGATGAGGTATCCGAGAAGCTCACGGTCAGCGGGGCTGCCCCGCTCTGTGCCGATACGCTGAAATTCGCAACAGGACAGATCTCATCCGGGCCCAGGGTATACATGAAAATATCATTATTGCCATTCCGGTTATCAGTCCAGACGATTCGGTCTCCTTTTATTTTTGGTCCTTTCCCGGAGGCTATTACCATGGCTGTCGGTACGGTAATTCTTGTGTCAATACCCGGAATGGTCGTGATATCTTTGAAAAAAATATCATAACTGGAACCCGTGCGGTCCCGGTTGTCCAGCCAGATCACATTCGATCCATCGATTGCGGGTAAAATTTTAAGATCAAAAGTATCTTCCGATACCAGATCCTGGGATCCGGTTAGGGTATTATTCAGGTAAATATCTAGGAAATCGCCCTTTCGGTCATCACTCCAGACAACAAGATCACCGGAAATTGCCGGGGTAATTTCATTGCCATCCGGGTTGCCCTCCGAAACATTCCAGAGTTCTCCGGTCGCGGTGTTATTCATAAAAATATCGTTAAGGTAATCCCCCCATGCATTGTTATAATTCCGTTTATCCTGCCAGACAACGTTAGTCCCATAGACAGCCGGATTTTCCTGATCAGAATCCATAGTATCCGGCGTCAGCAGTGATTCAACCGAGGTTTGAGTATTATAGGCATAGATGTCCTGTTGTCCGTTCCGGTCATCCTGCCACGCGATAAGGTTTCCAAAAATCTCGGGTAATTGCTGGTTATGTGCTTCAGAAGTAATCCGGGATTCAATGCGGGTAGTTACGTTGAACAGGTAAATATCATAATTTCCGTTACGACGATCCCGCCAGACAATCCGATCATCGAAAATATCGGGTTGCGAGGCAAACGAACCCGGGGGAGATATCCGGATCTCTGTACCGGAGTCAATGTTATAGGCAAAAACCTGCAAAGGCCCCATGCGGGAATCTGTCCATACGATCCAGTCACCGAAAATTGCCGGGTCAATCTGATTTGAGGTACTTGTGTTGACTGATACCAGGGTTTCAGTGCCCGCAGATACGGGAAGTGTCAGAAAACACAAAATAAGGATGATAAACAAACAGAGTGTCGGCAGGAATTGTACGGATCTACAATTCCCGGTCGATACTGGGTTCATTTCTGTTTTTTTCATGACCATATGATACATACCCGGAACAATCCCTGAAGATCAGGTTATCCAGCAGAATCCACGGAACCATTTGACGAAATCCTCAATTTTCAGAGCAAATACACCATTATTCACCGTGTACTGGGGTGGGTTGGCGGTATTCGCAACAAAGAGAGGATATCTGCTCAGGTCAAAGACCAGGCTGCCACCATCGGCAACTGTATTGGCGAGGGTGCCATCAGGTTTGTAACCAAGAGCGAGGGTATACGGTAAATGGAGCAGATCTAATCCCCAGTTCATGCCATAGGGGTTTCGCAGGATAACATATTGTCCCCGGGTGTCGGCATGAATACCGAGAAGTGAATACGCGTGCGAAGCGACAAGGAGATCATCCCGGTACAATACACCGGACCATGACTGGGCAGCACAATCGGGCACCGGGTTTAAAATTACCGGAGGAACTAATTTTTTGAGTTCTTCAGGATCACTCGTGCAATACGTGTATGCAACCGCAGTAACAGAGGTCTTTTTCGAGCTTGCGCCCGTGTCCGGGCATAAACTCTGCAATTTCACCCATACATCATTAACGCAGGTTCGCAATGAAGCAGCATCAAAATTATAGGGCAGTTTCCACGGGAACCGGTTGTACAGCTGCCCGGTAAGAACGGTGAGGATCGCGCCGGGATCTCCTTCCGGAATGAGACATACCTTCGGACTATCCGGGATGCGTGGATCCTGTGGAGTGGCCGGAATTGTACCCAGGTTCTCAAGATATGCGGCATAGGTCTTTTCATAAAAGGAAACCCAGGTTTCATTGGGATCCTTTGATTTGGCTCCCGACGGGCTTGCCGAGATAACAAGTCCCGCCCGGTCTCTGACTTGTTTTAAAGGTAATGTCAGTGAAAGTACCGATTGTGGCGTTGGTCTGTTACCCACAAGACCAAATGTCTGTACTGACCCGGCGGGGGGATAAAGACTGATATTGTTCGTTTGAATTTTTTTGATCTCCGCCCTTCCCATCCATGCAAGGGAGCTGAGAGCAGCCAGATAATAGCAGTCTGGTATGGGGCCCTGAACAGGATCATCAAATGATGTTTTATTGATTGCCCAATTCCCCAATGTGCCCCATCCGGTAATACTGTTCCTGCATTCGGTTATACTGATGAGAGGTGCACCTATCAGATCTGTTTTTTGTTCAGGATCCAAACGTTCGTTCTCTTCTTCCGGTTCATCCATTGATTTTTTTTCGAATTTCGCTTCTAACCCGACAGGATGCAGGCAACTGGCAATCATCTCTAAAATATTTCTCGCAAAAATGCGTGATCCAAAGACAGGATCAAACATTTTCTCATACGGAAGCGGGATATGTTCGGAAAGGAACGACTGATTTGCTTCAAAGGAGTGTTCATTCCATTTCCGGTTTGCCCCGTGGGTTCTTGCTTCGGCAATAGCATACGGACTTCTTGCACCGATACGGACAGGGAATTTTTTAGTTAAAGGACGATGGCGAGAGAGTTCAATTTTATCAATTTTCTTTTTTTCCCGGTCCGTGTCATTTTTAATCGAAAGTGTCATTTTCTCCAGCTCCAGAATACCATTTTACCATACACCGGAGGATGAACGAAGATCCCGTTGGAATAATTTTCATTTTACCTATACTTGTCGTGAAATCCTTAAGGAATTCGTCATCTCCGCCTAAAGATATCCCTCTTAATATTTGATCGGTTAAATTCAGATACCATAAATGTTTGCAATGCAATCTGGATGGCAAACCTGAAATCATTCAAGATTTTTTTATGAGAATCACTTATAATAGAAAAAAAACACAGGAAAGTTTCAACAGGTTCGTTTTAAGACAGAATGACCCGGAACGGAATCATCACGGCGCTTCCTCCGGCATCTTTTTCGTGATATACCAGGCATGGATCCCGAGAAGAAGGTAGACGGGAAACATGACACTGTACGTGTTTGCCTCGCCGGTAATCTTGAAGAGCCATACGGTGATGGTGATATCCACCTGGAAGATCATGATCCCCCACCATTTGCCAAGATACCCATAGCCAAGACCCGGGAGCAGGAAATTGAGAAAACCTGCAATCAGGGGATTTTTTTTCATGCGCGGTCGCTGGCATAATCCCCGGGGCAGGTACATCGGGGGAACACCGCATTTCCGGGATGCAAGCACCGCTTCCCAGCGCACCTGCCGGTTTTCATCGCCGAGACAGCGGATGAGTGCCGGGCCGGCTGCCCGGTCACCGATACTCCCCAGTGTTTTTACCGCTTTAATCCTGACCTCGCTGTCAATATCCCGGAGAAGATTTTCCAGGGAAGGTACTGACTGGCTGCCCAGATCAGTTAATTTTTCCCATTCCTGCATGCCGGCAAAATACCAGGCCCATTCGGTCTCGTTCACCGGCTTGTGACCAATTTTTACCAGGGATATGGCCGATCCGTACCTGACATATTTGTCTGGATCCTTAAGGGCTTCCAGAATTGCCGGGGCTGCAGCGGGATCACCCGTCTCACCAAGGGCAATTACCGCCTGCCAGCGAATCTCACTGCTGGGATTTCCGGTCATGCCGATAAGTGAAGATACAGCCCGGGGATCCCGGATCTCCGCGAGTGCGCCAATGACTCCCAGCCGGAGATTCCGGTTCTTCTTTTTCAGCGCGGTAATGAGAGCCGGGGTTGCATCAGTCCCGAGACTTCCCAGGGCATGCACAGCAGCTGCCTGAACTTCCGGATTTTTCGAGTGGAGAACGCCGATAAGTCCGCTGATATCCCGGTTCTTGACCATGAGATCCGTATCAGGTTTTTCCCGTAAGAACAGATCGAAGAATGTCATCGTAACCTCATGCAGAATCCGGCATCCGCCGGGCCAGGTAATAGGTATGGACTGCGATAATCGCGGTAAACGGGTAGGCGATCAGGTAGGGAACAAACGGCCCTGTGGCCAGCTGGGCCAGGACAATAACGGACATGTAGGCCATAAAGACCGGAAAACCCCACCACCGGCCCAGGTAATTGTAGCCAATCCCAAGGAACAGGAAGTTTAAGAGCGCTGCTGCAAGAGGATTGGGCCCTGTCCGTTCCCGCCCGGCAAGCATGAGGGGAAGCTGGTTGGATGCAACCCCGCAATGCATGGAAGCCAGTACCGCTTTCCACCGCACGGTGGGATCCCGGTCCCGGAGAGCAGTCGGGCAGGCGGTTTTTGAATGGGTATCGCCAATCTCACCCAGAATGGATACAATAGCCGAACGGGTGGACGGATCCTTATCCAGGAATATCTCCATGAGCGGCAGGGTTGCTTCGGCACCATAGTTCCGTACCGAATCCCAGTCCTCAATGGCGATCAACTGATAGATTCGATCCGTTTCATTCTCCGGCAGCCAGTCCATTTTTAAGAGTGCCTGGGCAGCCCCGTAACGGAGATAACGGCTGTCAGCTCTCAGTAACCGGACAAGAGACGGGATCGCATCCGGGGAACCGATCTCGCCAAGGGCAAGAGCAGCTGCCCACCGCACTTCCAGGACAGGATCCTGGACCATAACCCGGATCAGCGGATCTACAGACGGGATATCCCTGATCGTACCGAACGCTTCAACTGCGCCAAGCCGGATAGTGCTGTTTGCGGAGTGCAGGGCTTCCAAAAGGAGGGGGGTTGCTCTGCTCCCGAGAGTTCCCAGCGCTTCTGCAGCATGCCATTGGATTGTTGGATCCTTATCCCCAAGCAACCGGATCATTGCCGGTATATCGCCCATCTGCTGCAACCGGTCAATATCCGGTGATGCTGCCGAAAATCTCAACAGGGTCATGGCGGGCTGTCCTCAGGAGCTGTTGTCTGAATATGACGCGATGGGAAATATCAACCTTGCGGGATACTTCGGGTACCTTTATTATGCAGTCCGGAGGTGATACTTTCCAGAATCAGACGGGGATCATGCGGCCAGGCCCATGGTATATCATGCACGTTTTCAATCAACCTGACGGCAAAAGAAGAATGATTATACCTGTTAAAAAAGAGATGAACAGATAAGGAAATCCTTGTCATGAAAAGCCCGTTTCATATCATGCTGATCCCAACCCTGGGCTGTCCTGCCCACTGCAGTTACTGCTGGAGTTCCGAAACCGGTTCCCCCCGGATGAGCATCGATACGGTTAAGGAGACCGTGGCATGGCTTAAGGATTTCAAAAAGGACCAGGTAACCATCACCTTCCACGGGGGAGAACCACTCCTCGGGGGGGTGGAATTTTTCCGGCAGGCTCTCCCCTTGCTCTCAGAAGGCTTAAGCCAGCTCAGGCCCGCGTTTGCGATGCAGAGCAATCTCTGGCTCCTCACCCCGGAACTGGCCGATATTCTGGCAGAATATCATGTACCGATCGGCAGCAGCATTGACGGACCGGAGGAACTCAATGACTCCCAGCGGGGTGACGGGTACTTCAAAAAGACCATGAAGGGTTATGAGATCGCAAAAGCGCACGGTCTCCAGGTGCGGTTCATCTGCACCTTCACCGGGGAATCCGTGAAGAGAAAAGAGGAGATCTTCCGGTTTTTCCTGGACAACGGGTTTGTGATGAAACTCCACCCGGCCCTCCCCTCCCTGCGCAGCGAGAACCCGAAGCAGTGGGCGCTTGAACCGGCAGTATACGGTGAACTGCTCGTCTTCCTTCTCGACAAATATCTTGAAAATTTCGGGAAGATCGAGATCATGAACATCAACGATCTCTGCCGGTGCGTCTCTACCCGGAGGGGTTCTGTCTGTACATTTGCCGACTGCATGGGGAGCACCTTTGCCATAGGTCCGGACGGGAGTATCTATCCCTGTTACCGGTTTGTCGGCATGGATGAGTGGGTGATGGGAAATGTGCGGGATCATCCCACACAAGAAACACTCGCAAACACCGTAGCCGGAAAACGAATGCAGGAATACAAAGAATTTGTCGATACGGCATGCAGGGAATGTTCCCATATCAGATACTGCCGGGGCGGGTGTCCCTACAATGCGATTGTCCCGACCGGAGGAGAGATTCGCGGGGTCGATCCCCACTGTGTTGCCTACAAACGGGTCTTTGATGTGATGAATGACCGGGTCAATGCAGAGATGTTTAAGGATGATGATATGGATATAACTGCATTTTCCCCGTTCGGACCGGCACCAAAACGAACGAAAAAAGCAGGAATGCTGGACCTGATGCACTCGGTGCTCTCGAAATAAGAGGCTCGTTGTCATTCCGTATGAATTAAACATAATCGATATTTCATTTGGGAAGCCTCCCACCCCCTTCGGGGTCGCGGCGACGCCTCATCGGGTCGCCGCTGGGCAGGGAGGTTTATCCTGAATGATTTTATTTTTAGAGGTTGGTTAAAAAATGGATATTTAATTACCACATCGCTCCATCTGTTCAACCCACTGACCCGCAGCACAGGAAGCCCCGTCGGGGGCGGCGGGATAATCCTTAACGGGGGTATGGGGGCATCAGCCCCCATCTTTGTAACCCATTAAAAGCAAAAATAATAAAAAACCGGAACAATCCGGAGAAAATTTAAAAAAAATTATTCTTCTTTCTTATCTTCTTCTTTCTTCTCAGGTTTTGTGTAGGTTTCTACGAGAACGATCTCGGAGATGCCCTTGATCTGCTCAAAACCCTCGTGGATGATCCGGCCGCGCCAGAGCATCCAGCGGCGGTCATAGTTGATCCCTGCCGGGAGCATAATGGTTGCCTTTTCACCATCGAGCGTTGCTTCCATCTCCCTTCCTGCGTACAGGCGGACGAGACCTTTGAGCTGCTCGATGGGGTCCTTGACAACATCTTCAATCTTGTAGTGGTAGACGAGCGTCTGGCCCGCGAGAGGTGCATTGAAATCCACGATCACGCGGTTGCCAATCACATCGACAACAGTTCCTTCGCCATGCTCTTCCATCTTGACCGGCATTCCGCGGACCGGCTTCTGGGAGAACTTGTTCTTGGGATAGGACTGGACGCGTTTCATATCGCGTTCGCCGAATGCCTTCTCGGGAGCAACGGTTACGTCACCCTCGGCACCGGCTTTCTTGCCCGCAAGTTCTTCATCAAGACCAAGGATCACATGTTTCTGGCCGACACAGATGGTGACCGGGCCATAGATCGCATTGGGGCTGTGGATACCGGCTGTCTTTGCCTCTTCTTCAAAGGTAGTGTCAAAAACATTGCCGTTCACACTGCCCGTATAACTCAGTTTAAGAAAATCTCCTTCTTTTATTGCCATGCTTCACCTGACTATATTAAATCGCAACGATGACAGATAAACGTGTGGCACACCTATGCTTGAAGTTGAATTAAAAGTCAAAGTTCCCTCGCTTGAACCGGTACGTAACCTGCTGCGGGAAAAGGGAGCACACTGTTCCGGCAGGATACACGAGCACGATATCTATTACAATGCACCTCACCGGGATTTTGGCGTAACGGATGAAGCCGTCCGGGTACGGTATACCAACGATCACGCGGTAGTTACTTACAAAGGAGCAAAGATCAAAAAGTTCGGCCTTAAGGCCCGGGAAGAGTTAAACACTGCAGTGGAATCCGGCAAAGTTTTTGAGACCATGCTCGACCGTCTCGGGTTTACCAAGACCACTGAGGTCAACAAGTGGCGCGAGAATTACCGGTTCAGCGGATCGGCAATCTCACTCGATGAAGTGGATGAACTCGGCACCTTTGTCGAGATCGAGATCATGGCGGAGGATGAGAATTCCGATGCAGCGGTCCGGATTGAAAAAATTGCAAAAGAGATTGGTGTATCCGGCGAGTCAATCCTCGCCTCGTACCTTGAACTGCTCCTGTCTAAACGGTCAGCAGTTCAATCTTGATATCCCGTGCTTCAGTGCCGAAATGAATCATGGCACAGTGCCCGTCCATTGCCGGGCCGGGATTCACAATTTTTACACCGTCGACTTCCATAATGCCCCGGGCCTCATGAATGTGGGCGCAGCACACGATATCAAAGGATTTCATGTGCTTCCGGATGCTGTGGCTCCCGATATGCTCGTTGCCGGGCTTGTCGAGAATCTCGAACGGTGGTGCATGACAGAGGAGTACGTTGTGTACGGACTTTTCCATCTTTTTCATCGCGCTGTTCAACACGTCATCTATCTGCTTGTCGGTCAGCTCGAACGGGGTTCCGAACGGTGTGGGGTTGGAACCGCCACAACCTGCGATCGTCATCTTGCCAAGGTTGATACTGGAACCATGGAGGCTGACGGCGTCAGAATGTTCAAGTGTCTCGAGAATCTCACGCGGATCACAGTTTCCGGGAACTGCAAAGCACGGAACATCGATGCGTGCAAGCACGTCGTCGACCGCGTCAACTGGACCCATATTGGTGATGTCTCCTGCAATAAATACCGCTTCTGGATTCAATTCCAGAAATGAATCAATTTTACCGAATTGACCATGGAGATCTGCTATCAATAGCACATCT
>JANYKQ010000073.1 GCA_025358115.1 Methanomicrobiales archaeon
ACCGATATCATCGATTTGATCGAGTTTGCCAATGTGCAGGTGCTCGAACTCCGGTACTATGATCGCGAGCTCACCCGTGGGATGGAGAAGATGTACGATGATATCGAACATGCAGACCGTCTGTCACAGTTCCGAAGGAGCCGGAAGTATCATGCGATCATGGCAGCCCAGATGGAGATGTATGCAGAGATCTCCGAGATCATTGAAAAAGTCGACAACCTGATCAAAGTGACTGAAGATATCTATTATGCCCGGGTGTACGCAACCGCTTTAAAAGTGCTGCGCAGTGGCCTGTGGAGCGAGAGCGTGACCCGGAAGATCGATGTGATCCGCGAGAACTATTCGATGCTTTCCGATGAGGTGCGCATCCAGCACTCGAACTTCCTCGAATGGGTGATCATCATCCTAATCGCACTCGAATTTGTGCTCGCAATCTGGCAGAGTATCACATAAAAGTTCTTTTTTGTTCTACATTGGGATGCACATGTGCTGACAGGTAGAAACTTCCTGATTTAATACCGCAGGTATGCGGGCACATGAAAATGGCCAAGCCATTTTCATAAAAAAATATCTAAAGATACCGGTTCTTACGCAGCCAGTCTGCCTGGGGCGGGAGGTAGCGGTAGATGATATCGCATTTTTCGTCCTGGAAACTCCACGGGGTGACAATTACGATGTCGCCTTCCCGTATCCAGGCGCGCTTCTTGATCTTTCCCTTAATCCTGCCCATGCGGGTGACGCCGTCGTAACACCGGACCCGGATATGGTTTGCCCCCATCATGAGGTCAGCGAATGCGAACTGTTCACCAGCCCATTTCTTGGGAAGACGAACCCGGACGACCGGCGAACCGTCCGCGTTTACTGCGTTTGGATCTACATCATCGTTATTATTGGGTCTAATTGAGACAACTCCTTTGTTACATGTATGACGTTGATGACAATGAAGGTATGTATTGTATAAATGGTGGTGCGCTATCTCATAAAACTTATCTGCCTCACTTTCTCCCCGCACACTCTTTCCCTTATATCCTCTTTGTTCTCACTTTTCCCACAATGCAATGATCGGCAAAGGTGCATATCTCAAACAACTGACTGCTTCTACCCTGCAGATGAGATCGGTTGATGTGGGAAAAGAATTGGAAGGCAGTTCTCCCCCATCGGTGTTTATCGGCAGCTGGAATTACCCGGATATCTTTGCCGGCCCGATGATTGCTCCTCAGCACGGTGATACCACGATCATGGACATGCCCGAGTCATGGATTGCCGGCAACCTCACCCAGGAAGAGATCATCGGGTACCGGCTCAATCTTGTCCGGGGAAAATCCATGGTGAATGCGGGTGATCTCGGCTCGCGGTACGTGGAAAAACTCCAGGAGATCTCGTTATCTTCGTCATCCATTGAAAGCGATGTTTCATTCTCATCAGTCCCTGCCGGAACAACATTCTCTGAAGAACATATGCCATTTGGCCCGAGTGCCGGAATAGAGCGGTTTGAGATTGAGAGCGGACGGTGGGATCACAAACTCGAAAAGGTGTTCTATGACACAGATCTGAGATCAACGGAAGCAGTCACCAGCCTGCACCGTCAGGGTGTTCCCTTCTCCAGCATCCAGAAGGCATTTTCTGTCGGGACTATGGGGGTGGACCGGAACCGGCACCTTGTTCCAACCCGCTGGTCGATCACCGCCTGCGATACCATGATCGGTGACCGGCTTCTTGCCGAGGTGAAGAAAAATACCGTGATCGACACCCTTCGGGTTCACCAGTTTTCAAGCCTCCACAACAATTATGCAGTCCTCCTGATGCCCACCGGCTGGCAGTATGAGTGGTCGGAAGCGTTCTTAAAAGTGCTGGGCAATGAGGAACTTGTCTTTTCTGATCATGAAGGGTACAAAAAGAAGACGGAGTACTCTCATCTTGGCGGATGCTATTACTCCTGCAAGATGGCTGTACTCGAGGCGCTGGCCCGGCAACAGGAGCAGGCGGGTGCAATCATCCTCAGGGAGGCGCACCGGGGCTATGTGCCGATGGGTGTGTTCAATGTCCGCGAAAATGTCAGGAGCGCAATGCTGCAACCGGCACAGGAGTTTGAGGACATCCGTTCCGCCCTGTTTCATATCTCGGAATCATTTTCTCTCCCGATGACGCGGTTTATCGAAGAAGGGGAATTATTACGGCAGTCGATCCGGCAGCGCCAGTGCAGGCTCAGTGATTTCTCATCGGCAGTGAACTGATACTACAAAAAACTCCAGACTGTAAGTCGAGATCGTGGGAATGTTAATGGAAGAGATGACCGGGAAACCCAAGAGGATCATATTGCATCTGGACATGGACAGTTTCTATGCCTCGGTTGAGATGCGGGAGAACCCGGAGCTGATAGGAAACCCTGTCGTCATTGGTGCTGATCCTAAAAACGGCTCAGGCAGGGGAGTTGTCTCCACCTGTTCGTATGAAGCACGGGCGTTTGGTATCCGGTCTGCAATGCCTATTTCGCAGGCATTCGTTCTCTGCCCGCATGCGATATTTCTCCCACCTCATATTCCCCGGTATGTCGATGCCTCCGGGGAGGTAATGACCCTCCTGAAATCTCACGGGTTCCCGTTTCAGCAGGTGAGTATCGATGAGGCGTTTCTTGACGTGAGCACCCTTGAGAATTATCCGAGAGCAACCAATTTTGCAAACCGTATACGTAATGATATTCGCACGCAGCTCAGGCTTACCTGTTCGATCGGTATTGCGCCAACAAAATTAGTGGCAAAGATCGCTTCAGATGTCAATAAACCCGATGGACTCACCGTTGTTGAACCGGGGAATTTACTCCCATTCCTCGGTCCGATGACGGTACGGAAGATTCCCGGTGTGGGAAAGAAGGCAGAAGCTGAGCTCTTTGAGCTGGGGATCAGGACGATCAGGGATCTTGCTGAATATGATATCCAGATCCTGATTGCCCGGTTCGGGCGTTCTGCAATTGCCCTTCAGGGAATTACCTCCGGGATCGATGATGATATTGTAGAAGAGCGCGATGGTGTAAAGTCGGTCTCCCGCGAGACAACCTTTCCTGAAGATACCAATGACGAACCGGTGCTGACTGCAACCATCGATGCACTGGCACTGGATGTCTGCCGGAATCTGGCTGATGAAGCTCTGCGATGCAGGACAATTACTGTCAAGGTGCGGTATACTGGTTTTGTCACCCGTACAAAAGCCCGGACTCTTCCCCACTATACGGATAATGCATCTACGGTGCGCTCTTGTGCACTCTCCCTGCTCCGGGATATTTTTGATGGTCGCCCGATCCGTCTTCTGGGAATACGTCTTTCCTCTTTTGAGAAACACGATACCCGCCAGATGATCCTGAATGTGTGACAGTCCGGCTCACGTTTTTTTGAAATGGTCCTGTCCACAATGCCGGGTTGAAACGGGGATACCCCAAATCTTGTCGCGGTATCTGCGGTTATGGAGTAACTTACCCGTGTCTTTAACGGGGAATCGTAATGTTTACAAAAAAGATATGTTATCTGATTCTGGTATGGGGTTGGAGGCTTTTTCCTGCCATCGTGACATTATGGCAGGTTGAGGATGTCTTCTTTAGGGGGGATGCAGTGCTGAGGGACAAAACCCGGGATAAAATCAAACCACCTCCGATTCTGGGATAATTCTTAATTGTTTGTTATAATATATATAAATATGTTTTAAGGAAAAACAAAGAATTTCCAATTTTACTGTATTCGCATATAAAATTCTGGCAGGTTTAAACAAATATTTCGCACAGTAACCCTGCCAATACTTCTTAATAAAAATCATTTAAAAAGCGTTCTCCTTTTTGTATGATCATGTATGTCTGTGAAACACACCGGATTGAGCGCTGTCATCAACGTTCTTAAACTCTGGTGTGAGTCTGGACCGGTCGGAAGGGAAATCAATAATAGATACCTATGGTGAGATGAAGTACCATGGGAACTCCGCCGATTGTCACCAATTTTATTGAACAGCTGGAGACTGCACAGACCGATCCTGCTGTGGGAATACGTATCGTTAAGGTAACGGGGGACGATCATACAGGACTCTATGTGGCTGAACTGGGTGCACATCGTTCGGTAACTGCCCATTATCACAAAACCGGCAGCGAGATTTACCAGATTATCCGTGGCGAGGGAACAATTCATACGGGCTGTCCCGCTGTTAATGATACTGTCATCTGGAACAGGTCAGTAAATCTCAAAAGTGGTGATTGTTTCATGGTAAACGAAGGGGAGGTTCACCAACTGGAAAATACCGGACCCGAACCCATGATTGCATGTTTTGTCTGTCCGGCTGCCCACACCGGCCATGACCGGTTCATTGTCAGCGGAGTGGTCCGATAATATTATCCGGGGTTATTCATGCAGCGGTACCGGTTTAAAAAAATTGATGCGTTTGTACAGGGGCAGTCGACAGGAAACCCGGCTGGTTGCATATATCTGCCAAACGAGGATGCTCTTTCAATCGAAGGAATGCAACAGATCGCACGGGAGCTTGCGGGATGCGTAAGCGAGGTAGTCTTCATATACCCGGATGATGGTCATTATGGCCTGCGGTTTTTTTCCGCTGAACGGGAAGTTGCATTCTGCGGGCACGGGACCATTGCTGCCATGTACGATCTCATAAAAAATGACCCTGTTCTTTCCCGGGATCCGATCACCCGTATTCACGTGGGGGGACAGGAACTGCTCGTCAGGAACGAGATTGCAAAAGCAGATTCAGTCTTCATCAGTGCACCGCAACCCGTTGAGCAAAAACTTTTGTTGTCACATGACGGGATTGCAGCTGCAATGCGGATTGCTCCCGGTGAAATTTCAGAAAAATATCGAATCGCCTGTATCAATGCCGGGCTCTTGACCCTGATAGTCCCGGTAGATACTCTCGATTCGCTGTTGTCCATTCATCCGGATCAGCAGCACCTCAGGGAATTCTGCCTGGCAAACGGGATTGAGATCATCCTGGTTTTCTCAACAGAGACTTCCCGTGCCGGGAACAGTTACCGGACAAGGGTTTTTGCTCCCATCTTCGGGTACCTTGAAGATCCTGCAACGGGTTCGGGCAATGCAGCGCTGGGCTATTATCTCCTCAAGGAGGGCATATGGGATGGACGCATGATTGCCATAGAGCAGGGAAAAACCCGGGAACACCCGAATATCATCCGTATTGTGAGTGACGCATCAAAGGTGCAGCACAGTGTATTTTTCGGGGGCAATGCAGTGGTAAGGATTGAGGGGGAATACCTTCTCTCTTCTTAAGGATTGCAAAAATATCATCGTTTTTTTGCTGTTCGCCTCGTGGTTCCCGATGGAAAAGAGTTTAAAAGAGATCACAGGTCAGATGTTTTTTATAGTGTGTATGCAGCCACTCTTCAATATCTGCCTGTTCAAGCGTGAACGATGCAATTCCCTGAACGAGGGGGGCCATATCAGCATTGCTATCTTCAAGCGTGAAGCCGTTCCGGCTGAGGATCATTTCAGCCACCAGTAGTGCTGTGCGACTGTTGCCCTCGCGATATACGGGATATGCAACCAGGGAAAAAAAGGCAAATGCAGCCCGGGGGAAAATGCCCTCAATGCGGTTGGCTGAAAACACCATCTGGTGGAGACCGGTTTCCGAGAACAGCCGGTCATCGCCACCATCCGAATTCATTACCTGTGCGTGGAAGGCGGTGACCTGGTCCACCGTGAGATCATCCATAAAGTTCACCGGTTTTTCCTCCGGAACTATATGAGTGCGTGCAATATAAAACCGGGGAAATTACCCGCATGTCTTTTAGGGGTGGAGCGGGCGAAAGAGAGATGTAATCCTGCATCCAATAATAAGAAAAAAAAGGTGTTTATCATAGGAATTTTTGACAAGTTAACCGGAAAGACTGCAACGCTCAACCCGAAATCAGCCCTTGTGCTCTCCGCCATTACCGTTATTGCGGCTGACGGTGTCATCGATCAGGCCGAGATGAATGATCTCGCAAAGATCTGCCGTGGCGACCAGAAATCCATTGATACTGCAATGCAGGTATTAAAGGCCAATAAGTTTCCCGGAGTTATCGATATGATCGCAGCTGTGCTTGACGAGAAGCAGAAGATCGCCACACTCGCAATCCTCTGTGACCTTGCTATGTCCGATGGTGTGCTTGCCGGAGAAGAAAAGGCGATCCTCCAGATGTACATGGAAAAGTTCGGGGTCCCGGAAGAAAAGATGACTCCCATCATCGAAGCAATCGCTATCAAGAACGACTACTCGATCTTCGCGTGAAGCCATTATCGCTTCTTTTTTTTTAAACCCGTCACACCTTGCGGATCTCGTTGTAGAGCGAGACTACTGATAAGCTCACCAGATTGAGTGTTGTCGCCGTATACCAGAGTATGTTCTCAAAAGGTGAAAGTGACGCAATCCAGCCTGACCAGAGCATAAGGCAGATGATGGAGAACGAAAGCAGGGTATCGAGCGCAAGAAATACCATGGGCCGGCAAAAGAAACGGCCAACCTGGGCTAAGGTGCAGCACTCAAACCGGGCCGGCAGGTGCAACAGATCCTGCAGCGAGTAAATACTGTTCAAAATGAGGTCGGCAACTGACCATATGATAATGAGCCCTCCCGCCACGATGAACGATGATCCACCCGCTGCTCCAGCCCGCAGAATGCTGATCCCGAAGATCATCTTATAGATGCAGAATGGAACGCCAATCGTCAGGCTCAGGAAGAACGGGCGCAGGAAAAACCGCTGGATCCCGTCCGATTCCCGTGTATACCGGCTTTTGGGAGCAGCATTGTCATCAGTATGCCCACAACCGGGTGAAGGAGAGTGCACCATGTATCAGGGAGAGTATGGTGTGACACGGATATATGACCTGCGACCCGGTGCTTTTTTTTAAAAGTCCGGACGCCTAATACGGTACAGGGAGTCGGGAGAATGGGATTTGACTGCAACCAGTGCGGGGAGTGTTGTTCCCACCTGGGACTTGTCCATAGTATACGAAAGGATCTCGGCAACTTTCACTTTATCGTGTACAACGAGTATACTTCAGATGAAACCGAAGTAACGGTTGATGCCGATAAACACGATCTTTTCTTAGATAAGAGCATCTTTGCAAAACTGCCTGAAGCCTGTCCGTTCTTCCGGCATATGCCCGGCAGTGAAAAAGCGTACTGCACGGTCCATCTGACCCGGCCGGATATCTGCCAGGATTTCTCCTGCTGGCGGCTGCTGATCCTCAATCATACCGGGCGAAGGGTTGGGCGTGTCATGTTCCGGCGCTCGCTTGTCACCGAAGACGCCTTCCTGAACCGGTGCTGGGAGGAGTGCATCGATCCGTTGACGGAAACCGATGACGACGTGTGGGACAAGGAAGTAATCCGTATTCTTACCCGGGCCGGTTATTCGGTGAGGCAATGATGGGAATTCTGGATCCGGAAAAAGGGAAGTCTTTCCTCGCAGGGGGGGATTGCGTTTCCCGCGGTCCTGTTGGATAATTACAGCTTCATAACGAAAAAACAATAACTCATTTTCACGAAACGACAAGGGTGACTGCTCTTTCCCTGCCTGATATTTTTCTGGCTGTGTACGCAATTTTCAATAGTATTGCGTTTCTCATCTTTGCAAATGATAAGCGGAAAGCAAGAAACAATGCATGGAGGACCCCGGAAAATCTGCTGCTGCTGGTTGCTGCATTCGGTCCCTTTGGTGCATATGCAGCGATGCTGATCTTCCGGCACAAGACCCGTAAACTGAAATTCTACCTGGTACCGGTATTTTTGATCGCCCATGTTGTAGCAATCATTTACCTCTTACGATAATTTTCCCGGTGGGGGCAGGAGCGGTGTCAGATGCGGGCGGGTTCCTTTGAACCTGACGATAATCCGACACGAAACCGTACCGGGTAAAAAAATACCAGAACAAGCGCTGAAAATGAAAAAAATTATGAAATTAGAACCGGGGTTTCCGGTGTTTCGGGAGGCAGTCTCTGCAGTATACAGGCCTGCCCTCGGTTGGCTTAAAGGGTACTTCGCATTCAGCCCCACAGTCTGAACAGGTTGTCTTTGTCATTTCTCGTGGGCCTTGATCTCTTGCGCCGCCAAAATTTCTCTGGCCGCCGAATTTATTATCTCCAAACATGATAGTTCTCAAACAGTCATTTGAATAACTGTGCTATAATATAGGTTGCAGGGGTTTATAAAAAGTGCGATGCTGCGAACCCTCCCTTTCTTGGAATTCCCCCAAAAACCTAGGTATTCAAGGACGTGTGCCCATCGATTGAATAGTAATAATGTCCTGACTTTATTGGTAATGTCCTGTTGTTTGCTTTGGTTCATACCCGCGAACGATGGTAACTGTTCCTGTGAACGCAGGGAATAATCTGCTCCAAGGCCATGCGCGTTTTTATGTTCGCATCTTTCATGACAGCACCTTACCGGAAATCCGCCTGGATCTGTTTACCGGGCTGGCCGATTGCAAATGCACCTTTCTGAATAAAAAAATTGGTTAAACAAAGAGACCAACTATGTCTTCTTCCCTACCGTAGCGCAGTACACCACAAACTCCTCTTCCCCGTCGATACCCAGCACATCAGCGATCTGACGGTCATCAAAAGCCCCGATGGCACAGGTACCGCAGCCAATCTGTTCACCGGCAAGGTAGAGGTTCTGGCAGACATGACCGCAATCGAGATGCACAAGCCGGTATGCCCGCTCGCTGTACCGCCACGCCATCCGGTAAATCACCGCAGACCAGATGAACGTGACTGCGGATGAACGCACGAATGCCTGCCCGAGACATGCGGACATAATCCTGTCGACAATCCCGCTGTGCGAATCGACGAGGGTGAGGCTGTGGGAGAACGCTAGATACCGGTACAGCCCGGGCTCCACCCCGTCGACACGGTTGATGAGCAGGTATGTTTCAAACGCATGGCGTCCCCCGGCAGAGGGAACGTTCCGCAGCGTGTAGTAAGGAGCCTTCACCTCAACAATCCCCTGCGTGCTCCAGCACAGGAATGCAAGTTCCTCGAGTGTGAGTGGTTCGCGGGCATAGTGACGGATCGAGCGCCGCACCTCGATTGCAGCCCGGCAATCGATGGGTGGCACGGTTATGGTATCAGGTTTGGGGAGGGGGATGTTCAGACAGCCATCCGGTGCGGCTTTTTCAAGCGGCGGGGCCGGGAGTTCCTGTGTCTGGTCAGATGGGGAGAGATACTCGTAACGGGTCTGTTCCATGAAGGTGCGACCGGTGGGCAGCATATGCCAGTGATTGCTGCTTTATAGCGATAAACAGAACGGTGAGGGCAGGAGTCTCATATCAGGAATTCATTTTACAAAAAACCCCGCATTTTATTACCCTGCCTCCCAAACCTCTTGGTGATGCGAACCAACCGTCATGAGTATTTCCTTGATCTTGCCCTGCGGTGCGCCCACCAGGGAACCTGTCTTCGCCGGAACTTTGGCGCGATCATTGTGGATGAATACAATACGATAGTCTCGACCGGTTATACCGGAGCCCCCCGCAAGCAGATGGACTGCACGGAACTCAACCGCTGCTGGCGAAAGGATCATAATATTCCGTCCGGGTCCAACTATGAGCGCTGCCGGAGCGTACACGCTGAGATGAATGCGCTGTTGCAGGCGGGAAAACTGGCCCGGGGATGCACGCTCTATCTTGCCGGATTCGATGTCGAGACTGAAGAGCTCACCCAGATCTGGCCGTGCTTCCTCTGCTCGAAGATGATCGTGAACTCGGGTGTCACCAACGTGATAATGCGGACTGGTCAGATGGAGCACCGCGAGATGGACCCGATGGTGCTTTACCAGATGCGGAGCCGTGAATCTTTGGGAGAGGACGGGAAATAATTTTTTTAGAATTGTAAAAAACCCACATGAAGTCAAAGACTTCGCACCAGAGCGATGAAAATTTTGAACTCCAAACTCAATTTTCATTTGCCTGCTCTATCGTCGGAAGTTTTCAAAATTGTCATGACAAACAAAATCAAAAAAAGGGAATCTGGCCCAAATGGTATCATATCCGATCCCCCGCTCACTTTTTATTGTCTTTCCTGTATCACCTTTCATATCTTTGTATTGCATCATCGGCAACAATCCCGGCCCCGACCGCAATGGCCGGAATCATCAGGTACCAGATGTAGATCTGCGTCAGGCAATCCCCCGGGGATGAGCCGGCAACCCGGATTGAGCAGGCGATGATAGTCATGGATATGATATTTCCCATGAACGGACATTCAATGGATATTTTATGATCCGCGGGAAGTTTTCATCCCGGTAAGAAATATCCCGTCCGGCAGCAATCCTGTGTGAGAAACGACGATAAAAAATAATGGACTTATGGAGGTGTGTGTGTTAACCATCAGTCCTTTTTGATGTTGCTGGTACTTTTTGGACGTGCCTTCAGGTGTCTTGCGCAAACTCAATGCTGTGCACTAGTGCACAAACACAAAGCACAATATCTATTGTTATCATAGCCTTTAATAAATCAATCGATCAAAGATCGAAGCAGTGCGATGAATCGACTGTTTATCGGAGAAAACCGATCAGTCGAAATCCTGATGAATAAGAGGTCACTGGACAATGGAAACGGCAGATGAAATTACCCGAATCAAAGAAGTGCTCCTTGAGAATCCCCGGGGGATGAACATCAAGGAGATTTCAGCTGCGGTTGCCATGAGCCGGAATTCCATTGCAAAATATCTTGATGTCCTGACGGCAGCCGGGCAACTCGAGGTCCGGTATGTCGGGAATGCAAAACTCTTCTATCTTGCAAAACGCGTGCCCCTTGAATCGATGATGAGTATGAGTCCTGACATGATTGCGGTTGTTGACAAGGATCTGCGGATTGCCCAGGCAAATTCCCCTTTTGTTGATTTTATCGGTACGCCCAAGGACAAAATCATCGGCACACGACTTTTTGACCTTGCATCGGCGCTCCTGCCGGTCGAGCAGATGATGGGCTGGCTGCAGCAGGAGAAAGCAGGCACAGCATTACCCCACGAGATACATATCAAAAAAAATGACCGGGTGATGTACTTCAATGCGCTCTGTATTCCTACCCTCTTTGAAGACGGGGATGCCGGAGTAGCCCTGAGATTTGAGGATATTTCCGGCCAGAAACAGGCCGAACTCTCTCATGGGGAGAGCAAGCGGCTGCTGGAGGCAGTCCTGGATGCCTCCCCGGCCCCGATCTTTGTGATTGGTATTGACCACCATATTCTCGCATGGAACCGGGCGATGGAGAAGTTCTCCGGATTAAAATCTGCCGGTATGATGGGAACCCG
>JANYKQ010000093.1 GCA_025358115.1 Methanomicrobiales archaeon
GGCAGCGATCAATGGTACGGGCTTTTCAACCTACTTTTACATCAACCCGATCCACAATAACACGATAGAGAAGAAACTTGGCTATGCAATGAGTGTCGACCCGACCTGGTGGCTCGGATCCGGAATCTACCAGGGTCCGGCTGAAATGTCCAGTACACCGGTAAACGAAACCGTGTCTGTCAAGGGACTCGTGACAACCCCGGTAAGTAAATAATTTTTTTGTACCGGTGAAAAGACAGGCTACTCCACCCGGTACCCTTTCCCGGTCAGGAATGTTGCAATCCATGGCTCGGCATCCACATCGGATTTCGGCCGTTTCCCCTTCACCTCTTCCCATACCGCCCGGAGCGCCGGGTCATCGGTGTGCAGATCCAGCGTACCACGGACCGTTCCCAGTTCTTTGCCCAGCCGGTCCAGCACCTGCAGTACAATGCAGCGGTAGAACTTGCACTGGGCCGGGCTGTCCCGGTGAATGGTGCAGCGGCAGAGATCGCCGTCCGGCCGGAGAAACCGGCATGCTGCCGGGTGCTGGTCGGGAAACGTGTGATCCACAAACAGGTGCCGCTTGTCCTCATCTATCTCGGCAACAAATGGTGTGCCGGTAGAGACCGATTCAGCAGCAAAGGTAAAGGGCCCGAGCTGCTGTTCGATCACAATGTAGTCACCCAGGTACATGCAGCAGGTTCCGCACTGACGGCAGGTAAAAACCAGAACAATCCTCTCGCATTAGCTCAATGGGATGCGGTACTAAAAAACACGTGTGGATTATTCCTGGATATGCTGGCGCATCAGAAAATATCCGGTTGAGAAAAAAGATCGCAGGCAGGATTCCGCATATTAAAAATTACGGGATCTTACATTATGTGATCTTATCTGCTGCTTTATGGACCACCTCTTTCAACAGTTCATAATCGGTTGTTGTACCGCCCATCGTAATGGTCTCAAACACGTTCTTCTTTTTGAAAATTACGGTATAGATTGCGAGCCCCTGGGGATCGGTAACCCGGGTCTCGCGGAAGGCCATGCTCTGGTCACCGATCTCAGGGAAGGGGATCTCGTACCGCACCGTGCCATTCCTGCCGGAAAGAATTCCTTCGGTTTCGATATCATAGACCTTGCCGATGTTCTCGGGGGGGTAAATACTGATGGTCTGGCGGATTCCGGTCATATCATCCTTTTCCCGGTTCATCCGGAAGAAGGTTACCCGGTATCCCTGCTGCCAGTCGAGATCCCGGTCCAGCTGGGATATTTCGCTGTAAGCGGTCACCGTCCGGTCCCTGAGCAGGTAATCCGGGGGAACATCCGTTAACTGCAGCGCCATGCTGCCCGCCTGAATAGTGGCGTCGGCATTTCCGGATGTCGGAACCGGTGAGGGCAGCGTTGCCTGCGGGAGTGGTGAAGCCGGAGCCGGAGAGAGGCACCCGGCAGAACAGATCACCAGGTGCAGAACAAAAACAAGTGCAATGAACCGGATTTTCATAGCATATTCCATCACCGGGTGGATTTAATATCTTGCCGGGACCTGCGGGAAGTCCCTTTGAAGAGCACAAGCGCTTTATCGCAGAGCCGCAGAAAATAAACCTACGGTGAATCTGTGACAAAAACCAGCATTGCCATGCTTGACAAGGATCATCATATCCACCTGATCCCCGGCGAACGCGTGCTCATGATGAGCATAGAACATTCAGCGATTCGAAAAGTTGAGAATGAACGGTTTGAAGTGGAGTGTTTCATCAAACTCTCTGTTGAAAATATCCCTCATCCGCTTGAAGATGCTATCCGTTTCACGTTCGCATGCTCCCGGATGCCGGGTCAGCAGATGATGACCGAACTGACCTTTGTCCAGAACCATATCATCAAGTTAATCTTCGACCAGGGCATGTCCGGAGAACTTTATGACAGTAAACCAGATGATCCAGAGTCCCTGGAGTGCGGGGTTACGATCTCGTCTGAGATAAAAAAACAGATGCTCCTCTCAAAGCAGTTCAGGGATGTTCTTGCACGGCATGGTGCACTCTCGGATTCGGTAGTGTTTATCAAATAATCAGCAGGTCCGGATAGTGTATATGGTGTAGGATTTGAAAGTTGTCCTGTCCTGCGGTTAGCGGGTAAATGCCGTTAATGACTGATAAATATCTTTTTCTTGCAATACATACAACGTGGGAAAGAAGACTAAATTATGGAGTGGTATCATGGGTGATCCCGATCTGCGCAGTGATGAGATGGAGCTCCTGCGGACGCTGGGGGTATATGTCAAGTCGATCCCGTTTGAAGGTATTATTACCAACAAACGGATTCTCCTGATCGACCGGGCAAAAAACCTCCTGCCTCCAAAAGAGATCCCCCTTGCCACGATCAAGGATGTTGAGGGTGGAGAGAATGCGGTACGTGATCCGGTTGTCACGGTCACGGTGATCACGAAGAGTGGCGAGAGCCGGCAGATGGTTCTCACGTTCTTCGGTACTGCCTGGGAGAACCGGAGCAGGGAACGGGATGAATGGGTAAAAACCCTTAAGGAGAATGTCTCTGCTTCGTTTGAACAGGTGATAAGAAAAGGAACCCCCGGCTTTGATCAGCCCCAGAGAAGATCAGAACCGCCTCTTCCTTCACGGGTTGAAGTGACCAGGGCCCAGGTCCCACCGGCCATTATCCGTTCCCTGGCAAAAAAAGAGGTGGATTCAGTCCACCCGATTAAAAAGATCATCGAGAATGCACCTTCGAAAACTCCGGCCGCATCAAAAATACCTGACGGGCCGTCACCCGGATTTGGTACATTCTGTTCCCGGTGTGGCAACAAGGTACCGGAAGGTTCGGGGTTCTGCAATCGCTGCGGCTCTTCGATCATCCAGCCCGGCAGTACCGCTCCGGTTACGCCGGCGGTCCCCGGGTATCGGGCACCGGTACAGCGCCCGGTAGACCCTGAGATCCAGACCGTAGAACAGCTCTTCAACCGCTCACCGGTGAAGGTGCCCGCAGATCCCCCGGGATCAGTACCGCCTGAACCTGCTGTGCAGAAACCCGCACCGCGTTCCTATTCCCCGCTGTACGATAATCCCCCGGAACCCGTGGCAACTCCCGAACCCATACCTGCACCGGCACCCGCCCCCCTCCCCGCATCCGTGGTAACACCACCCCTGCCGAAACCGGCAAAAAAACCGTTAATCCCCCGGTTGTTCTCACCAAAAGAGCTCACCCAGTCCCCTCTCAACCGGGCCCCGGCTCCTGCCCCAGCATCCCCCTCCCTGCAAAAACCGCGCCGGACAAGTCGTATGCCCGGTAAAAAAGTGTTCATGGCGATTGGCGTGATAATTCTTATCATTGCGATTGCGGTAGCTGGCGTGGTCTTTGTTTACCCTATGCTTTCGGGCAGCGGATCATCCCCGTCTGGTCCTGCAAAGGGAGTACCTGCAACCACCGCTACTCCATCAGCCACCTCCACTCCGGTATCTTCCGGCACGATTGTAGTGCGTGAAACAACCGCCGCTCCGAGTGTTCCGGCTACCGGGGTTTGGGCACATGTAAGTTATATTGGAAGCTGGAAAGGAACGTATGGCATGCCGTCGGATTTACAGAAGATCGAACTCTCCGGAGATCACTATTATGAGATTCTGAATGCGACCGGTCCGGTACAGGCAA
>JANYKQ010000021.1 GCA_025358115.1 Methanomicrobiales archaeon
CACCCGCCAGAGTTTTTCCCTGATACTCTTCGGGCGAAGCTGTTTTAATGTGAGGACTCTTATGTAACCTTCGAGGTGTATCTGATTCACCGGATCGAGCAGTTTCAACTTGGCAAACTCGGGGTGCATGATCTTCATTTGAGTATAGAATTTCATAAATGTATCTATCGCCGTTTATTGGCGATAGACTCAAGATCTGTTCTTGCAGAAGTTCGCGGGTTCAAATCCCTCCCCTCGCATCCTGTTTTAAAAAAATTCTGGTCCTGAAGCTCTCTGATCGAAAAAAAGAGAACCCTGACTATTCATCGAAGGTTTCTTTCCCATCGTGAGATGAACAGCACGTACCGAAATCCTCAACATCGGTAAAACGTCAATGTATGGTAGGAATACAAAAACTTCAGTCTTTCAGTCCATCATTGCGACTTTCAGGGTCAGCAATGTGACAGACCCACGATATGACTCTTCGCTCCCACGGAAGGGAGAATCTCCGGGCAGGTGCACATGGATACCAGTCTGTTCATCCAGGGAATGATCATCGGCCTCACGCTTGCAGTACCGGTCGGTCCAATCGCTCTCCTGTGCATCCAGAGGGCAGCAACGGATGGCAGGCTCCACGGGATCCTGTCAGGTATCGGGGTGGCAACCGCTGATTCATTCTATGCCGGGGTCACCTTTTTCGGTCTCACTGCCATATCCGGCCTCATCCTTGCCCACCAGGTCTCCCTCCGGCTTGCTGCCGGTATTGTTCTCATTGCGGTGGGAGTCCGTGTCTTTTTCATCATACCTGCACCCCTGAGCGAGAAGACCGGACATGAGACGTACCTTAAGGATTACCTGTCGATGGTTGCCATCGCCATTGCAAACCCGTTGACCCTCATCTTCTTTGTAGCAATCCTGCCCGGGTTTGGCGTGGTCTTTTATGAAAATTCCATTCTCTCGGCCTCGGAGTTTGTTGGCGGGGTCTTTTTGGGCTCAACCCTCTGGTGGATCATTCTCTGCGGATCGATTGGTTCCGTGCGATCCCGTATCCGGCTTGAGCACCTGAGACAGATCAACCGGATATCCGGGGTACTGATTGTCTGTTTCGGTGTGGGAATGGTGCTTCTCTTACTTGTCAGGTCAGGAACCGGTTGGTAAAAGAGCATCCGTTTTCCGGCAATCCTTGCGACAGCAGCAGTATCACGGGAAGCGTCTGTTAAGGGAGTGAATGGCCCGGTCTGTGATCGGAGAATGGCTGGATGGTGCCGGTGAAAAAACGGGTTAAATACAATCCGGCTGATTACCCGGATATTCGTACCGATTCTAACCAGCTGCTGAACTCCCGGCTGAACTGTCGCACCCGTCCGGTCTCTTCAGAGGACCGCAGGGATATCTTCTCCGAGTAATACCGGGCCCGGTCCGTCTCTTCCCAGTGATTTTTCTCACCATCAAGGGGGTTGAGTGCAGCCTCGTCTTTCCCGCGACAGGGTTCGCTGGTAGATGTGCGACAGAATGCCGTTCGTACCGGGGTTTTGAGTGGTTTCACTGCGCATCTGGTTTCCGAGTACCCGTCCCAGTGCCCGTTGACCGGGAAACCGGCTTTTGCAAGCGGGAGATCCCATGTTGCGTCCACCAGTACCCAGCTGCATCCGATCTGCACGCGACAGGCAAGATGGTGCGCAACCGGGAGCAGGGCGGCGAGTTTCCGGAGCTCCGGCGGATACTGGAGATCGGGATCATTCCAGAGGAACGGAAAGGTAGCATACACGACCGGGATGTTCAGGATCCGGAACATCTCTGCGAGCAGGTAGTGCTTGGCGCCGCAGGAACCTTTGCCCGCTGTGAGAATCTGTTCATGTGGCGTTTTTGCATCGTTCACCGGTACTACAAGCGAGTACGGGATATCACGGATATGTGAGAAGACAGAGCACATGCTCTCCCGGGTATCAAGACCCCGGGTCCATTCCGCAAATGTATCCTTTACCAGTCGGGTCACTCCAGGTCCACCTTGCCGGAAATTCACTTCCGAAATTCAATCTTTTTAATTCCCGGGTAAATCCATCAGATTTCTGATATCCCGCGAATGGGTATCATGAAGGGTGATAAGATTGTCACGTATTAAAGAATTGCATAAACCCGTTTTTTATATGCTGTAAATCTGCAAGACAGGTTTCAGTGGAGTATCAGGATTTCCCCGGGCAGGGCAGAACCCGGATATTTTCTACATAGGTCAGCTCGGATGCAAGCTGGAACTTATCCGGACTCCCGGGGTTTGACCCGGCAAAACGCTTTGCCCCGTATGGCCCGGTACCGGATGCTTCTACCTCGTACCCGGCAATCATGACGATATCCCCGTCAGAGAGACCGAGAATGACATTCTGGGTTGCAGCATCAGCAACAATCAGGTGGTAGGTCCGCATATGGGTGTAGATATAGGCCTGCCCCAACTGTGTTGCGCTCTGTGGCAGCGAGGAGGTGTAGATTACCTGCCGGCCCTCCTGCTTCAGGGCGATATTTTTAAAGATCGTTTTATCCAGCAGTTCCCCGTTTACTATCGTCAGGTCAAAAGGTGAGCATTCGCCCGGGGGGATCGGGAGATAGGATTTCACCAGTACGACCTTGCCAATAATCGTGCTCCGGGATACCGGTTTATAGGTGTAATTCCAGTCTCCCATTCTCTGGCCAATAGCAACCGGGTCAATGAGTGTCTCCTTGTAAAAACCTCCATCCGGATTTGCAGTACAGATATCCGGGGCATTCATGGCCATTGTCGGGTGCTGTGGCCCAAGGGTTACCGGGAGAAATACCGCATATCCATACGTGATCAATGCCGGGATGGTAACAATGGCAATAACGATCAGGAGCATGAGTGCTCCCCACTGCACAAGAACCTGGCGACGGAACAGCATCTGCCCGAGGCTCGAACCGGCTTTAACCCCCGTCATTTTTTTCCAGGCAAACTGGTAGCCGGACAAAGCCTGGGGGCAGGCTGGATTTATGGCGAGAGCCCGGTTAAATGCCGCAACGGCTTCCCGGTACCTGAAAATCTGCGTGAGCACGTGACCTTTGGTTTCCCAGGCAGATACATTCGTGTCATCAAGTAAAAGCACCCTTTCAAGCACGTTAATCGCTTCAGGGTATCTTTTGAGGGTGTAGAGACATTTTGCTTTCTGGACAAGGATTTCTGTATTTTTCGGTTCGATTAACAGAGCCTGATTGAAGGATTCCAGCGCGTCATCATACCGTTCGGTAAGTGCCTGTGCATTACCCTTGTCATGCCATATGTGTGCATTCCTTGGATCAAGACGGAGGATTGCACTATAGGTATTGATGAGCTCATGATACAGTCCAAGAGCAAGAAGTGCTATGCTCTTGTTGACAAGCGGTTCCATGTATTCCGGATCGATTGCCAAGGCATGGTTGAATGCATCAATCGCTTCATCGTCCCTCTTTAATACCTGAAACGCCACACCCCGGTTATTCCATGAAAATGCATTGGAAGGATCGCGGGCAATAGCCTGTTCAAATGCCGCAAGCGCTTCGTTATAGTGGTACAATCTGAAGGCTGAAAGACCCAGGTTATTCCATGCGTCAGCATAATCCGGATCCAGTTCCAGGGCTTTTTTATACGCTGTTATTGCGTGATCGAAATGTCCGAGCTCGTACAGGGCATTGCCCCTGAGGTACCAGGGAAACGCAAGTCCGGGGGCCATAGCAATTGCTGAATCAAATGCAGCGATTGCTTCCTCATGTCGACCAAGACGTTCAAGATTTACACCCTGGTCAAACCATTCAAGGGCCTTACGGGACTCCTCTTCCATGATTGCTATCTTTTGCTATGTGGGGGAAGAGTGGATGTATTTTTCGATTTGTATCAATGAGAAAAAATCTCTGGTCGTGGATAATGGATTATTTATCGCGTGACAAGAGTCTGTGAGAAAAAAATGTGTGCAGTTCCGCCATCCGGATTATTCCGGATGGCAGGTGACCGCGTGCAAAAAAATATGGATGAAGATTATGCGTTCTTCATCTTGGCTTTTGCTACAAAGCCGTCTTTGCCAATGTAATACATGTGGCCTTTTTCTTTTGCGATCTTTTCAGTGCCGACTTTCTTCTTCTTGCCGGTCTTGTTGTGCTT
>JANYKQ010000029.1 GCA_025358115.1 Methanomicrobiales archaeon
ATTGGCGACTTCGATTTCAAACCGGGTGGTGCCGCCCTCACCGCGTACGGTGCGGCCTGCGCCGGTGCTGATTATATCAAGATCGGACTCACGTTTGACGGCAAAGAAAAAGCCCGCGCAGTCATATCTGCGGTAGTAAAAGCCGTGAAAGACGAATTCCCGGAAAAATTTGTCGTGATTGCCGGGTACTCGGATTACGAGCGAATGGGATCGATCTCCCCGTTTGACATGGCACCAATCGCAGCTGACGAAGGGGCCGACTATGTCATGGTCGATACCGGCATCAAGGACCGGCAGAGCACGTTTGCTTTCATGGATGAAGATGCGCTCCGCACCTTTACCGAACTGAACACAAAACTTGGCCTTAAGACAGCCCTTGCGGGGGCACTTAAGTTCGAGGATATCGATGCACTCAAGCGGATAAACCCGGATATTATCGGGGTACGCGGGATGGTCTGCGGGGGCGACCGGAACGCAACAATCCGTGAAGATTTAATTCATACCGCGCTTGCAAGAATCAGGTAATACAGGTGAACTATGTACATTGAGAAACTGGACGTCCCGCTTTCATTAACCTTCGACGATGTGCTGCTCGCACCACAGGCTTCCTGGCTCGAACCATCTGAGGCAGACATTCGCTCGAAATTTTCCCGGAATATCGGTCTGAACCTCCCGCTTGTCTCTGCGGCAATGGATACCGTAACAGAGTCCATGATGGCAATAGCATTGGCCCGCGAAGGGGGCATCGGGGTTCTTCACCGGAACATGACTCCTGAACACGAATTGCAGGAACTCATCGAAGTCAAGCAGGCTGAAGAACTCATAGAACGCGACGTGCTCTACGTGGAAGAGCACGCCTCTGTTTCCGATGCCGAGCGGCTGATGCACCAGTACAGCATCGGGGGTGTACCGGTGGTCAACCGGGGTCGCATTATCGGGATCGTCAGCCGACGGGACGTTCGCGCAATCGTTTCCAAACGCGGGGACGAGAATATCAAGACCATCATGACCAAAAAACTGGTCACCGCCCCGGAAGATATCACCTCGGAAAAAGCGCTTGAGATAATGTATACCAACAAAGTCGAGCGCCTGCCGGTGGTCAATGAGAAAGGCAAGCTCATCGGCATCATAACGATGCAGGATATCCTGGAAAAACGCCAGTACCCCAATGCCACCCGGGATTCCAAAGGGAATCTCCGCGTGGCAGCGGCAGTCGGACCATTCGATTTTGCCCGGGCCGAACTGCTCGACCAGAACGGTGTCGACGCACTGGTGGTGGACTGTGCCCACGGGCATAACATGAAAGTCGTAGCCGCCGTACAGGAGATCAAGGGCAGCGTAAAAGCCGATGTGATTGCGGGCAATATTGCCACATCCGAAGCGGCTGAGGCACTGGTCCGGGCAGGTGTGGATGGCATCAAGGTTGGTATCGGCCCGGGCTCGATCTGCACCACCCGTATCGTTGCAGGTACAGGGGTCCCCCAGATCACCGCGATCGCACAGGTTGCTGATATCGCCCACCCGGCCGGAGTACCTGTTATTGCTGATGGGGGCGTGCGGTACTCGGGCGATGTGGCAAAGGCGATTGCGGCCGGTGCCGACACCGTTATGATGGGCAGCATGTTTGCCGGTACGGATGAGGCACCGGGCAAAGTTATCACCATCAAAGGACGGCGCTACAAGCAGTATCGTGGCATGGGTTCACTGGGCGTAATGAGCAGCGGGCAGTCGAGCGACCGTTACTTCCAGAAGAAAGATATCGGGGCTACCAAGTTTGTTCCCGAAGGGGTGGAAGGCGTGACCCCCTATGTCGGCCATGTCGGGGAAGTCATGTACCAGCTCGTGGGCGGGCTCAAATCAGCAATGGGCTACACGGGGTCAAAGACCATTGTGGATATGCACAATAATGCAAAATTCGTCCGGATCACCAACGCAGGCATGACCGAGAGTCACCCGCACAACATCCTCATCACCGATGAAGCGCCGAACTACCGGCTCTTTGAATAATCAACCCTTGTTTTAATTTTTTTTGGGCCACTCATATTGACCGGACATCCTGTTCGTCTTTCACTCGTGAAAATGATTTAAGGATCTTCTCAGGCAAAAAAAGTATCCAACGGATTTCTGGATTACGTCTGATTTTTTTGGAATCATAAAAAAAAGTTGATTCCGGAATGGTTTTTTCCCATACGGGTTAACGGGCTGCGATCTGCATATATAGATCGAGTGATAGTTCTGTATTACAGGATACCGATGGGGATTTTACAGAGTCCTTTGGGATCATGTCTTTGATTTTAAGGAGGGAAAAATGTCAGAACCACCACGTATAATCGAATGTTCACATTTTTATTTGCGGATAAACGCTGAAAACCTCATGGTGATACCCGGGGAGTGCGCATGAACCCTGAAGAGTGTCTGAGGGTTGCCATCATCGATGATGCTCACAAGACCGATTCTCCCCAGGGGCGTGCGATCCAGCGGATCATCACGGGTCTTAAGGAATTTGGCATCCTTGTTGGCGAAGTTGCCTCGCCCGAAGATGCCCGGGCAGCCTTCTCGGCCCTTCCTGATATTGACTGTATCCTGATCAACTGGAACCTTGGTGGCGATACTCCTGAGAGACACGCGGTTACCGCAAAACTCATTGATGAGATACGCGAACGCAATGAAAAGATTCCCCTGTTCCTGATGGGCGAACCCACCAACGCCCCGCCGACATCGCTGCCGTTAAAAACGGTCCGGGAGGTCAATGAATATATCTGGGTGATGGAAGATACCCCGGAATTTATTGCCGGGCGCATATCGGCAGCAGCAAAACGGTACCGGGAGATCATCCTCCCCCCGTTCTTTAAGGAACTGGTAAAATTCTCAAAAGACTTCGAATACTCGTGGCACACTCCCGGGCATGCCGGGGGAACGGCCTTCCGCAAATCCCCGGCAGGGAGGGCATTTTTCAATTTCTTTGGCGAACAGCTCTTCCGGTCGGATCTTTCCATATCGGTCGGGGAACTGGGATCGCTCCTGGATCATTCCGGGCCGGTCGGCGAGGCGGAAAAATTCGCTGCCAAGGTATTTGGCGCGGATATGACCTATTTTGTCACGAACGGTACGTCAACAGCCAACAAGATCGTCTTCTTTGGCCGGGTGAGCAAGGATGAGATCGTTCTCGTGGACCGCAACTGCCATAAATCGGCTGAACACGCGCTGACCATGACGCACTCCGTTGCAATCTACATGATCCCGACCCGGAACCGGTACGGCATCATCGGGCCGATTCCCCCGGAAGAGATGACGCCAAAAGCGATCAAGGCAAAAATCGCCGCATGCCCGCTCTCAAAAACTGCCCGCAGCCCAAAGCCGGTGCATGCAATCATCACCAATTCAACCTATGACGGGCTCTGCTACCATGCCGTTCACGTTGAGGAGAACCTGGGAAAAAGCGTAGACAGCATTCACTTTGACGAAGCCTGGTACGGCTATGCCCGGTTCAACCCCATCTACAAGGACCGGTTTGCCATGCGTGACGGGGCGCGGGACAAAAACGGGCCAACGGTCTTTGCCACCCAGTCCACCCACAAACTGCTCGCTGCACTCTCGCAGGCTTCCATGGTCCATGTGAGAAACGGAAGAATTCCCATTGAACACGGCCGGTTCAATGAAGGATTCATGATGCACAGCTCAACCTCCCCGCTCTACACCATCATCGCCTCGCTCGATGTATCGTCCAAGATGATGGAGGGGGCATCCGGAAAGATGCTCACCACCGAATCCATTGAAGAGGCGATCCGTTTCCGGCGAACCATGGCCCGGATCAAGAAGGAGATTGAGTCGGTTAAAGGAAAGAAGGACTGGTGGTTCCCGATGTGGCAGCCGGATACCGTCACCGATCCCAAAACCAAAAAGAAGATCGCCTTCCAGGATGCATCGCTCGACACCCTCCGCGACAATCCCTCCTGCTGGACGCTCCACCCGGGCGATATCTGGCACGGGTTTGACGGCCTGCCGGACAATTACTGCATGCTCGACCCGATCAAGGTCACCGTGCTCATGCCCGGCGTGAATGATGACGGGACGCTTGCCGGCTGGGGTATACCGGCTGCACTGGTGGTCAAATTCCTCGATACCCGGGGGATCATCAATGAAAAGTCTGGCGATTATTCGATCCTCTTCCTCTTCTCCATGGGAATTACCAAAGGAAAATGGGGTACGCTCGTCACGGAACTCTTCGAGTTCAAACGGCTCTATGACGAGAACACCCCCCTTGAAGAGGTCTTCCCGGACCTCACTACGGGATGCCCGGAACGCTATGCCGGTATGACCCTCAAAGGGCTGGCTGATGAGATGCACCGGTTTAAGAAGGATCATAAGATGTGCGACATTCTCCAGAAAGCCTATGCGGTCCTGCCGGAACCGGCCATAACCTACGCAGAAGCCTTTGAGAAACTGGTGCACAACGAAGTCGAACACACACCCATAGAAAAAGCCGGGAATCGCATCGTAGCAACGGGAATATTCCCGTATCCCCCGGGCATCCCCATCCTCGCTCCCGGTGAACGTACCGGAAAGCAGAACGGCCCGGTGCTCCAGTACCTGAAATCCTTACAGGATTTCGACAAACGCTTCCCCGGCTTCGAGCATGATACCCATGGGATCGAAAATGTCAAGGGAGAGTACATGATGTATTGCGTAAAGGAGAAGAAACGATGAGCGATGAAGCGACCGGCCAGAGTAATGGCCTCCCTTCAAAAAAAGTGCTGGGACTCTTTGCCCTTGCCATGATCAACGTGGCTGCGGTCCTGAGTATCAGGAATTTTCCGTCAATGGCAGTCTATGGCTGGTCATGTATCGGCTGGTATATCATGGGGGCCGTGATGTTCCTCATACCGATCTCGCTTGCCGGTGCAGAACTGGCAACGGGCTGGCCGGAAGGCGGCGGTGTCTATGCCTGGGTGAA
The DNA here is from genome assembly GCA_025358115.1 of Methanomicrobiales archaeon. Classification (GTDB taxonomy): domain Archaea; phylum Halobacteriota; class Methanomicrobia; order Methanomicrobiales; family Methanospirillaceae; genus Methanoregula. The sequence goes on from JANYKQ010000029.1 coordinate 4,955, forward strand.
ACAGGCGTTTGGGGAGAAGGGCGGGTTTACCGCTCTCTTCTGCGAATGGTCGAACAACCTTGTCTGGTTCCCGACCGTGCTTTCGTTCATTGCATCCACGCTCGCATTCGCCCTGACACCTGCACTTGCCAACAATCCGTGGTACATGTTCAGCGTCATGATGATCGCCTTCTGGGGCACAACCGCCATTGCCTACTTTGGCGAGGAAGCTTCGACAAAGTTTGGCAATGTTGGCGTTATCCTGGGAAGCATCATCCCCGCCGTCCTGATTATCATGCTCGGCATGTGGTGGATGGGATCCGGGCAGGCAATTGTGCTGCCCCCCCTCACGCTCGAAGCAATGATGCCAACCATCAACTTCTCGACACTGCCGTTCTTTGCCACCATCGTGCTCCTGTTTGCGGGCATGGAGATGGCCGGGTTCCACGCGCTGGAGACAAAAAATCCCCAGAAGGATTTCCCCCGGGCAATGGCCCTGTCGGCAGTCATCATCGTGATCTGCACGGTGCTTGCAACGCTCGCAATTGCCATGGTCATTCCCGCAAGTCAGCTCAATCTGGCTTCCGGGGTCATGCAGGCGATCGAGTACTTCTTCAAGGCAGCCGGGGTGCCGTGGCTCGTAGCGCCGATGGCAGTACTGATCACGCTCGGAGGAGTTGTCTCGCTGGCAGCCTGGCTGATCGGCCCGGCCAAGGGTCTTGGCATTGTTGCAGAGGAAGGCAACATGCCCCCGCTCTTTGATCGGACCAACAAGTACGGGGCACCGGTTGCAGTCCTCGTTATACAGGCCCTCATCGGCTCTCTCGTCTCCCTCCTCTATGTCTTCCTGCCTTCCGTCAACCAGGCATACTGGATTCTCTCGGCAATGACCGTGGAACTGCTCTGTATTGTGTACGTCCTGGTCTTTGCTTCGGTGATCAAACTCCGGTACAGCCAGCCCAATACGCCACGGCCCTTTAAAATCCCCGGTGGCATGATCGGGATCTGGCTCGTGGGCGGGCTTGGCATATTCGGAACAGCGTTTGCATTTATTGTGGGCCTCATGCCCCCCTCGTACTTCACAACAAGTGGCTTTGTCTACGTGGGTTCGGTGCTGCTCGGTACGTTCCTGCTTGCGGTACCCCCGCTGGTATTCTTAAAATTCAAAAAGGCCAGCTGGCTTAAAAAACCGGCCGGGGGAGTGAGGTGAGTGATGATGAAAACAACTGATACCATCACCCGGAAAGGAGGCTTCTCATGAGCACCTATTCACGGCTGGAGATCGGGCTCTTCATATTCCTTGTCGTTGTGGTCCTGATGCCGTTTGTATTGATTTTGGGAATTGTGAATGTATCTCCGTACCATCAGGTCTCCGGAGAACCGGTGAACGAAGCCGCGCTGGCAACCGGAATTACCATAGTCAGTGTCAAAGATGCGAGCTGGAACCTGCCCGGAGCAATTGGTGGGAAAACCTATGTGCTCACGGACAGCAGCGGAGATACCGTGACCGTGGCAACGCAGTCCTTTGACAGCGCCGATTCCCGGGATGCAGCGGTCCGCATATACAATGCCCAGTCTGTCGGGAAGGGCAAACCGGTGGGAAGCCTGGTTGTCCTTGGCCAGCACCTGGTCTATGTAACGCCTGCTCACAGCAGTATCCTTGAACGTCTTGCACCGGAACTGAAAAAGAGAATATCGCTGTAATGTGCCGGTGAGAGATGAGATGGATAGGAACTACCGGGCGAATCCGGAAGTTCTTCTTTTTTTTTGAACATATGACGGATAATCACTTTTTTTAAAAGAACAAAAATTGATCCGGTATTTCTGCTGGATGGAATCCCGGAGAATGTAACCTGCGGGTTCATTCAATGAACCTGTACGATTTTTGGATCTTATATCGGGAATGCACCCATAAGACAATACGAACATGTCCGACCAGTCCACCGCATCCCGCTTTCGCAGAAAGAAACTATATGTTCCGGGCACCAGCAGAAATAAGAAATATCTCACCGTTTTGCTCGTTGTCCTGTTCACAGCCCTGGCAGGGCTTGCATATATCGGGGTCAGTTCCGGTATCCTTGAGAAGGAAAACCCGGCAATACCCCAGCACCTGTTCCTGCGGATCAACAGCGAGCGACTTGCGCACAACCTTCCCCCCGTCCAGATCGATCGGAATCTCGCTGACCAGGCAGAGCGCAGGAGCCAGGAGATCCGCGGTTCCCCGCTGGCATACAGCCCTCTGGCCGGGCAAAACACTGGTGAAATTACGGATGTTTTCCGTTACCCGAAGTTATCCTGGGCAGTATCCAGCATCAGTCTCGAACCCCCGCTCTTTGACACATGGATTGCAGAAGATGCAGACTTTCAGCGGGACATCCTGAACAGTGGCTATAGAAATATCGGGATTGGTATCGCAAGCGATGGTTACAATTATTATATTGTCACAAAATGGCAGTAAGGGACCATTTTTCCTTTCATGTTATGGCACATCAGCCATAAATATTGCCATGACTAACATAACGTAAACTATGTACGATTCGGTTGAGGCTTCCCGTCTTTTGGATATTCTCGGGAACCGGAACAGGCGGCGCATCATTGAACTCCTCCGGCAGAAACCCTGTTTTGTAACCGAGATCTCCGATACGCTGGTTCTCTCGCCAAAGGCGGTGATCGATCACCTCCAGATGATGGAGCGCGAAGCGATCCTCTCCTGCGAGACGGATGATCGCCGACGGAAATATTACTATCTCGAAAATGACATCCTGATCAATGTAAGCCTCAAACAGCTCAGGGTACCGGGCGAAGCTATAGGCGATGAGGACGAGACGCAGGAACGGCTTAAGAATTCCATTGCCATGCTCGGGCGCATGATCCGGGCGCATGACCAGATCCTGGCAAACCTGGAGCAGGTCAACCATGACATAGAAACCCGGATTGCAGATATTGCCCGCAACCATAAAGATATATTTTTGAGCGAGAGAGACTTTACCGTAATTATTGCACTCTCCCACCAGTCGCTCACGATGGAAGAACTCCACGAGGTGAGCCACCTGCTGCCCGAGGAACTCCTCCCGCTGCTCAAACGGTTCGAACGTGCAGGCATAGTGAAGAGAACAAAAAACCAGTTCACACTACGAGGAGTCCATGCAGAATAATCCAAACGGTCCCTATGATGATGTCTTCAAGAACCTTTCAAAGATTGTCGAAGATATCGTAAAAAACATGCCGGATGCACAGAATGCCCGGATCGTAGGATACACGATCATTACCCGCAATGCAGATTCCGGGGACCCGGAGATCTTCTCGCCCGGTGCGATGGATGATGACGGGGGAATTCCCTACGAGATGCTGGAGTCCGATACGGAGGTCTTTATCACCGCAGAGATGCCCGCAGATCCAAAGAATGCGCCCTGGGCGGATATTGAGACGAACTGCGTGCGCATCATAGTCGATGACCAGACGTTAGCGATTCCGCTCGATCATCCGGTTGACCGGATCCACAGTTACTACCGGGTTCACCGGGGCGTCATGGATATCACGCTCAAGAAAGAACCCGTGGTAAATCAGTAATTCTTTTTTTTCTCACATATGAGGACCCCTTACCCCTTGTCTTGCGAAAGACCGGGGACCCCCCCAATTGGTATCATCCCTGTCCAATCAGATCCTGTTATCAGCACGAAATTTTAAAATGCTTTTTTGAAAAACTGTAGGGAAATATTTGCGGTAAAAAAAAATTGGATGTGAAAGATGAGATCAAAAAATGATTGAGATTACCCGAGCTTCCAGACCCCAACTTCATTCCCGTTGAACTCAACTTCTGCATACGCCTTGTCCGGAGTCAGCGATGTGGGGACCTGATAAATGAGATAGCCGTCAATCGCATTGCTCTTGCCCGGGTAAAGGTACGCCAGCTGGTTACCATGCGAGTACCCGTAATCCTCAACATATTCCGAACCGAAAAGTTTCGAGAAGTACTGGACCTCCTTTACTTCAACCGCGGTGGCTTTCTGATCCGAAGTTTTATCCGGAAGATAATGAGTCGGGTCTGGTGAATAAACCTGGCCATCATAATGCACTATGACATTCTCTGAGGTTGGCGGCCAGACCCGGGTGTCACCTTTATTGAAAACATTCATGAAGACAAACAGGAATTTGTTGCCGGGTTTTGCCTTTTCAACATAAAATCTGTTATCCTTGTCATTGTGCCAAGCGTAGGTGTCATTCATCCAGACCCGGTAGATCGTAGCCTCGCTTGCAACCTTTCCCGAACCGAACGGAAACCCGTCTTTCAGGAGGAGGGCGTTGGGATAGGGATCAGGAGTCGGTGTCGGTATGGCAGTCGGTGCAGTAGTTGCAGGAGTCGATACCGTAGCAGCACTATTCACTGAAGTAGTTACCGGAACACCCGTCCCTCCGGGGAGTGCTGCCGGGGAAGTGCCGGACATTTTTGGCAGAACAAAAATATAGGTTGCCACGGCCAGGATCAGCAGAATAATCACAACTCCTGCAATGATTTTGGGAGACGGTATCGCTTTTGATGTCCCTGCCGGAACGGGAGACGCCGGTATTACAGGTGCCGCTGTTGGGGAGCTCACGGGCGGGGATGATGTCGGGAGCGGGTGTTCAACCGCCGCACCACAGCTCTCGCAGAATTTCACACCTTCATGGAGGACAGCCCCGCAGATAGTACAGAATTTTTGTCCCATACCAATTACTTACCACGGAGACTAATAAAAAAATCGAAATGATATCACGACAAAAAACAGGATAGTATGGTGGTGAAAAAATTACCCGAGTTTCCAGATCGTTTCACGGGTTCCGGGACTTACCCTCCGGACATAGGCGTTTTCAGGTGTCAGATCTTCCGGTACTTCATAGATGATGTACCCGTCAACCGCGTTACTCTCACCGGGATTGACAAAATCCTGTTTCAATCCGTGCGAGTAGCCAAAGTCTTCGACATACTCGCTGTTGCCAAACTGTTTTTTGGAGAACTCAATCTCCGCCACACGGATCAGACGGGGAGATGAATCAGTATTTTTTGTCGGCAGAGCATGATTGGGGTCGGGTGAGAACATCGCACCATCGTACACCACGTAAATATTATTCTGTGATGGGATGGTAATGCGTTCCGTGCCAAGATCAATTATGGTAATGAAGATGAACAGGTATTTTTTACCGGAAGGGGCTTCCCGGGTTTCATAGGCATTATCCGCAGGATTGAACCAGCGGTACGTATCGTTGATCCAGGTACGGTACACGGTCACTTCGGACTTTCGGTTCGTATCGGAAGCGAACGGATACATTGTCTTGAGCGGGAGTGCCTCAGGATACTGGCTGGTAGCGGGAGTGACCTGCTCTGTCACGTCCGGCACAGGTACGGGTGTGGGAACCTTAGTGGCTGTGGTGACAACGGTTATGGGCAGAGGGGGGGCTTCCTTTGCCGGTTCGGTTCCGACACACCCTGTAGCAAAAACCAGCAGGATAATGCAGCTGATGATCAGGAGGGGAGGATAGTTCATAGTTCATACTTACCCTTAGGATAAAAAAATATAATGGTACCAGATTGAATTCACCGGTGGACCGGCCAGATATGATTCCGCAACCATCGTTACGCAATCAGGAACCTTTAAAAAAAAATTAAACTTTCACCGGAATATCTTTCACCGGGATATCCGTGGGAACCCAGTGGGTGATTGTTTTCTTACCGGGCTTCATCTCGTGGAATTGCTTCAAGGAGACCGTAATATCCCGGGTGAAGGCAAAGTACCCGATCTGGGTGGTGCGGCAGAGTTTCATGGCCATATCCATCAGTCCCCGGGGATCGGGGCGAGCCTCTCCCAACCAGATGTGGAAGATGTTGCCACCGTCAACGATCGGGAAGAAAACATGTTCGATCTCCATGCGTTTGGGCAGGGAAACATCTGCGCCCGGTGCAACATGCGTACCGTTCGTGTAGTAGATCGGGAGATCCCGGGATTTGCCCAGCTGCTCGAGTCCCAGCTCAACATCGCCTTTGATTACCTTGACGGCGAAGTCGTGGTAGCGCCGGTCGAGAAGGTCTGCAACCGCGAACCGCTGGCCGGTCGTCTCGGCCGGTGTGCGGGCGAGCGCAATGGTCATGTTGTTCTTCTTGCTGAGCTCGCGCCCATAGAGTTCCAGCTCGGTCATAGCACGAATGGCAAGCTTGAACGCTGCCTTGGATTCATGCAGCTGTTTACCCATATGGTGCTGCACCATCTCGTTGACACCGACAACTCCGATCGTGTACACAAGTCCTTCGAGATCAACCGCAATTGCTCCGCGCTCACCCGTGTTGGGATCCTTGGGGCGCTGCATGGCAAAGGGCATCCGCCCGTTCCCGCGGATATTGTCCATCCAGCGGCGCTTGATCTTGAAGATCTCAACAGCCACATCCATGAGTTTCTTGAGCTCGGCAAAAAGCCGGGCATCATCACCCTCTGCATTATAGGCAGCCCGCGGGCAGTTGACCGATACCACCTGCCAGGAGCCCATCGAGAAGTGCTTGCCTTCTTCAAAGTAGAGCTTCCGGTCAAAATCCGAATCTTCCTCTGCCACTGCCGAGAACTGGTAGGCGCAGCACTGGTAGCAGGAGATGCCCTTGCCCGCACCACGGTAAGCGGGAAGCTGGTTGTCATAATACGGTGTACCGAACTTGGATGCCAGTTCGAAGGTCATCAGGTATAGTTCCTGGTACGTGGGGAGATCCGGATGTTTCTTGTTGAACTCCTCGCGCTCGGTCATGAACTCGGGTTCAATACTGATCTCGGGCTTGGGAAAGTTGAAAGGCTTACCCCAGTAGTCGCCCTCAAGCATCACTTCCATGGTTGCCTTGAAGAGCAGGCGGACCTCCCGTTCAAACTCGCCATAGGTCCGTTTCGGTGCGGATTTCCCGTCCCACACCTTTCCTTTATAGACACAGGGCTTGTCCTGCCAGAGAGAGGGGACACCGGGGGTGAGCTGGATGGAAGAGAAGACGAGCTGGCCGCCCCGGGCTACCATCATCTGCGTCATCTCGTACACAAACATCTGCACCATCTGCTTGATCTCGTCGTAGGGCATATCCTCGACAAAAGGCGAAAGGAATGTCAGGAAATTGTAGTAACCCTGCCCCCCGGCAAAATTTGTCTGGGCTGAACCCAGTGCCTTGACTGCATGAAGGATGGCAACCTCTGCCCGCTTTGCCGGGCCGGCAACAGAAGCTTTCGTACCGTTGCCATCCGGCATCAGACCATAGTAGAAGAAGTATCGCAGATCCCAATCCTGACAGAACGGGCGCGTGCCGAAATATTCGAGATCATGGATGTGCATCTCACCCGACAAGTGGTAATCGGCAAGATTGGGCGGGAGCTGGAGCAGGTACTGCTCTTTTGAAATTTTATCCGCCTTCTTCTTGTGGCTGGTCTCGGCATTCTCCTGGAGGTTCGCATTATCGTGCGCCTCAAATCCCATGCCCACATCGATCATGTGGGCATCGTACACCGGGGTACCGACCCGGGTAGAGACATTCCGGTACTGTATCATGCCTTTTTCGAGCAGGGTGATATTCACGATTTCCCGGATGAGGGGGCCGGACAGGGTCTTGAGCCCCATGCTCTTTATCTTGTTCTCCACATCCCGGGCAATTTCCTGCGCGGTGGCCAGGTCAGCACCTTTGTAGCCATAAAAGGTCTCGACAAGTTTGGTCTCTTCTACGATCTGGCGGACGATCCGGTTCCGGTCCCACTCAACGATATGCCCATCGCTTGTCCTTACCGGGGGGAGGGTCGGGGCATACTGGCCGAAGATAGTCTGCTGGCGGGTCTCATGATGGGGCATCAGTCACCCGCAATCAGCCTGGTAATATGCACACCATCCAGTTTTCCTGTGGGAAAGAGATCCCCGGAGGTAAAGAAATCCTCGTTCTTCTGCAGGACGGGTGCTTCTGAGACAAAGACCCCGTTCAGCCGCAGCTCGGTGAGTGATTCCGCTGTTGAAAGATCGCGTTCAGTGAATGCATAACCACCCGTTTTTAAAAACCCTTTCAGGAGGTCGCAGTTCGGGCAAAACTCAAGCGTATATACAATCAATTGCGGATTTTTCGGCATAAAAAATACCTCACTCTGTGATCTATGAGTATGACATTATGTGAATAAAAAAATCATGGTTCGTGCACACAGATTCTTAAAAAAAGTAAGAAGAAACCGGCTCAAAAAAGCGATCACCATTTGTAGAGGAATAGGATAATAATACCATCAATGGTACGGGCATTTGTTGCACTCGAACTTTCTTCACAGATACGAGAGCAGCTGGCGGCGGCGCAGGATACACTGCGCGGGTGCCGGGCGCGGCTTGTGTTTGTGGAACCGGCACTCATCCATATCACGGCCAAATTTTTAGGCGAGGTCCCGGACGAGAAGATCCCGGCAGTGATGGATGCACTTCGCACCGTCCGGGCTGTTCCCTTTGAAGTTACTGCGCACAAAATTACCGTGAACAACCCGTCACGCCCGCACACGGTCTGGTGCACGATCGATGACGACGGGGGATCCGGTCAGGTTTTCCGGCAGATCGAAGATGTACTTACTCCATTGGGTTTTGCCCGCGAGACCCGAGCGTTCACCCCCCATGCCACCGTAGCGCGGGTCAAATCTCACGACCCGTCGCTCTTTGCAGCGATCAGCCAGCTGAAGGACAGGAAATACGGGAACTGCAGGATCACCGGCCTGAAATTAAAGAAGAGCACCCTGACGCCCCGGGGACCCGTGTATGAGGACCTGCTGGAGGTTGCATGGTAGCCCGGCTGCCGCTTGAAGATGCGGTTCTTGCCACCCTCCGCCCGACACTCGCAGAGCGCGAGCATGTGTGCGGCATTGCCAAACGCCTGCTGGAAGCCATTGCCAAAAGCGGGAAAGCACAGGGCATGGTCGTGGGATCGATTGCCCGCCATACATGGGTACGGGGTGACCGGGATCTCGATGTGTTCATGCTCTTTGATGTCGGCCTGTCCCGCGAACAGCTGGAAGAGGAGGGACTTGCCCTTGCACGAAAGATTGCACTGGAATTCTCGACATCGTTTCATGAAAAATATGCCGAGCACCCGTACATTAATGCCGTGATCGATGATGTGGACGTGGATCTCGTCCCCTGCTACAATGTGGACAGCGCAACCAGGATCCAGAGCGCCGTTGACCGCACCCCGTTTCACACGCGCTATATTACGGATAAGATCAACGGGTTAATCGATGACGTGCTCCTGCTCAAGAGGTTCACCAAAGCCGGGGGCATCTACGGCTCCGACCAGATGACCGAGGGATTCTCCGGGTATCTTTGCGAACTGCTGGTGCTCCACTATGGGGGGTTTACCCCGCTCCTTCAAGCCACGGCTGCTTGGCATCCGCATATGATTATTGACCCGGAACATCACGCGGCAAAAGAGTTTGACGAGCCCCTTGTCGTGATTGACCCGGTGGACCCCCGGCGCAATGTCGCAGCGGCAGTCTCGCTCGACCGCATGGTGGAGTTTGTGGAACTTGCCCTGGGGTATCTCGAAGCCCCCTCAGAAAAATATTTCCTGGTCCCCGCTCCGCAGATGATAACGCAGGAAGAACTTGAGAACCTCCTGGCAAAACGGGGGACGGGCCTCTATGCGATCACGTTTGCCACGCCCCCCTATATTGAAGAGGTCATTGTCCCGCAGCTGAAGCGGAGTATGAGTGCCATTGTTGAGCATCTCGAGCGAAACGGGTTTGCGGTTCACCACGCCCACTACACCATGGAAGAAGAGCGGTGCATGTTTCTTATGGAATTACTGGTGACAGAACTCCCCAATGTCCGCATACACACGGGACCGCCCCTCTGGAACCGGACCAATGCGGAAAAATTCCGGGAAAAGCATGTCGTCTCTCCATTACCCGGGCCTTATATCCATGAGGGGAAATATGAGATGGAAGTGCCCCGCGAATTTACCCGGGTTGAGGATCTGTTAAAATCCGACAGCCTTTTACAGGTGCGGCTGGGGAAACATGTCCGGCAGGTGCTTGCAAACGGATGGGAATTACATATGGGAGCTGAATGCTGGCATGAGGATTTTGCACCATTCATAGCGGGTTTTTTTGACCGGTGCTCACCTTTGGTCCGGGTCAAGCGACCTTAATAATAAGGGGTCTGGACCCTGAGGGCAAATAAGCCATTTACGGGCTCCTTTTGCCTTCCCGGTATACCGGCCAATACCGGAAAACCCCGCAAATCCCCTCTTTTCAGGTCCTGTAAAAAATAACCCCATATGGCGCTCTGTTTGCTAAAATACGGGAGGAAACGCACTCGCAGAATGGCCACCCCAGGGCATTAAATCGCCGCATTTTTCGCCACTTATATTAGCCCATTCTGACCCAGAAACCCTGCCGGAATGCGAATATGAGGGTTGTTTTTCCGGAGTGCTGATTTTTTGGAGAAATCGGTAGTAAAAGACAGGGTACTTCGACGGAGATTTCAAAAAAGCGGACAATGATAACTGCCGGGCGATGTCGGGATTTTAATTCACCCGAACATACTCAGCAGACCGGACAAAAAATTTATTTCCGGGAATTTTTCTTAATCTTAGCCGATGCCAGCTTCTCAATGGGAGCGGTATCGACACCCGGAGTCAGGGCCAGTTTCTGATTCTGCACAGCACTTTCAACAAACCCTTTACCTGTGGGGGTGCGGATGATCAGAGTCGTAGTTCCCGCAGGGCTTCCGATTGACCCGGCTGAAATATCAGATAACACCGCGGTGAGATCCGTGCAGTAATGGCAGCCCTTGCGAATGCAGGTCTCGAGTTCTGCGAGCGGCACGATGGTCGTGGTGCCATCGTGTTTGAGAATCTCGAGTTTTCCTTTTACATCCAGTTTTTTGATCTCGTGGGGTTCTAACTTGTAGTGAGTCTGGAGTTTTCCCTGTATGAGGGCTGCGTAATCAAAGGTCTCGGTGCAGAACAAACCGATGACCAGCCGAATTGCATCCCCGTACGGCTTGACCAGATCATTATCGCTCTCCCGCATGCGTGCCACGGCCTGCACTGCGCAGGGGACACCGATGACAGCGATCCGCCTGAACTTGCGTTCAACCACCGCGTACTTGAGGGCAGCGAGAAGCGGCACCCACCAGCTGTAGCGGCTGCCTGCCTGCTGGATGAGCACATCCGATTTTGTGATGATGACCGATGACGGTTTGAGTGTCCAGCGATCTTCGGTAACCGTTACGATCGCATCGATAAGACCCTGGTCCAGCGCATTGGCAAGGATGGCAGTGACTGCACCCCCGCTCTGTTTATGCGGGACTTCAAAACTGGATTTCGCACAGGCCAGTTCGAGATAGTTCCCGAGAGTCTCTGCCGGCTGTTCGCCAACCCGGGGGCAGACTGCATAACACGCACCGCAGGTTACGCTGTCAGTTGACTGTTTGCAGTACCCGTTGCTCTTGGGAGCAACGACCATCTCCCCTTCGTCAAAGGAGATCGCATCGGCCGGACAGACCGCCACACAGGCGCCGCATCCTGAACATTTTCCGCAATCCCAGACCTCGCTTTTCAAATCGAGATAATTTTTTTGTGCCATCGCTCTCACTCCAGGGTATACTTGCTCGCAAACGGCCGTGCGCTGATCGCCGCGATCCGCGTATAGTCAGCGGTAAGCAGAGGGGTTACATCGATCCCAAACGATTTGGCGAAATCCTCGATGATCGGGCGGATCATCGCTCTCTCATCTTCCGTGACTGGTGCCTGTTTCGTCCCGTTCCCGAGATAGAGTTTGTCAACCGGGCCCCGGACAAAGATTTCGCCGCCATGAATGCCACTGCCAACACCCTGTTCCGAGATCGGTTTCGTATCCCCAAGCCCCAGCACAATGACGAGGCCCCCTGCCATGGATTCGCCCAGGAATGCCCGGGCACTGCCGCCAACTACGAGGATGGGGCGTTTCTCCCTATACTTCTTCATATGGATGCCACCACGGTACCCGATGTTATCCCGGACATACACCCTGCCGCCCCGCATGCTGTGGGCCACGGCATCGCCGGCGCTGCCATGGATGATCACCTTTCCCTTGTCCATGGTGTTGCCGGGCGCATGGTCCGCGTTACCGTGGACGATGATGGTCGGGCCGCTCATGAACATCGCAAGGTCTCCACCCGGTACGCCATTCACGGTTATCGTGACATCGTCGCCTCTCAGGCCATCGCCGATGAATCTCTGGCCAAGGACATTGTTTAGGGTAATCTCCTTTACCCCTTCTGCAATGGCCTTTCGGATCTGCTGGTTCAGCGGGGTATAATGAATATTTTTTGCATCAATCGTGAGCGTGCTCATCTTCAGGCCCCCACGGTCTTCACATCAAGGACATTGAGGAGACCCTCATCCAGCATGTAGCCCCGGAGCCGGTCGCGGTTGCCCCGCAGGCTCTCGATGCTGTTGATACCGGCTGCACCCATCAGTTCAGCCAGTTCAAGGGTCCAGCCATGGATCAGGTTCTCGACCTGGACTGCATTGGTCTCGGGGTCCAGCCTCTTCGTCAGTTCAGGTCTCTGCGTGGCAATACCCCATGCGCATACACCCCGGTTGCAGGTCCCGCAGACCCGGCAGCCCATAGCAACAAGTGCTGACGTCCCGATGTAGACGGCATCGGCGCCGAGACAGATGATCTTTGCCACATCCGCACTTTGCCGGATGCCGCCGCTCGCGATGATGGACACTTCGTTCCGGATTCCCTGCTGCCGCAGCTTGGCATCAACGCTGGCGATTGCCGCTTCTATCGGGATGCCAACATGGTCGCGGAAGACCACGGGTGCCGAACCGGTTCCCCCGCGGAAGCCGTCGATTACGACCGCATCTGCCCCGGAACGGGCTATCCCTGCAGCAATGGCTGCGGAGTTGTGGACGGCTGCGATCTTGACAAAGACCGGCTTTTTCCATTCGGTGGCTTCCTTGAGGCCGTGGACCAGCTGCTTGAGATCTTCGATACTGTAGATATCATGGTGGGGTGCCGGGCTTATCGCGTCGCTCCCCTCCGGGATCATCCGGGTGCAGGCAACGTCGGCACAGACTTTCTCTCCGGGAAGGTGGCCCCCGATACCCGGTTTTGCGCCCTGGCCAATCTTGATCTCGATTGCTGCCCCACGTTCGAGATAGTCGATATCGACCCCGAACCTTCCTGAAGCTACCTGGACTATCATGTTCTTCTGGTAAGGGTAGAGTGACTGGTGAAGTCCGCCCTCGCCGGTGCCCATGAACGTGCCGATGCGGTGGACCGCCCGTGCCATGGCCTGCTGGGCCGGCAGGCTGATCGCCCCGTAACTCATGTGCCCGATCATGATGGGAGTCTCGATCTGGAGGTTGGGAGTGAGTTTTGTGAGAAGTTCAACATCCCCTCCGGGCCGTTCCCTGATCGACAACGACGACGGCTTCTTGCCGATGTAGGTGCGCAGCTCCATAGGCTCCCGTAAGGGGTCTATGCTCGGGTTTGTCACCTGGCAGGCATCAAGAACAAGACGGTCGAAGATGATCGGGTAGGGCAGGACATTGCCCATACCACCGGAGATGATCTTGCCGGTCTTTGCCTGGTTGAAGACCGCCTCACGGATCTCGCGGGTCCATACGGGGTGGCTCCGGTAATCGCCGGGTTTCTCTTCGAGCTCGATCGCGTCCCTTGGGCAGAACGCAAGACACCGGTGGCAGGCAACGCAGTTTCGCGAGTTGATCCGGACAGTATCGCCTTCCCGGCGGTACACGCCATATGAGCAGTTCTCGATGCAGCGCCCGCAGTTCATGCAGCGGTCCGGGTCAATCGTGACCCTGAACTTCAGGGGTGTACTGCCGATGCTCATGAGTACAGCCTCCCGATAACCGGTTCGCCTGCTTTGGGCATGGTAATATTGCCGACATCGGGGTCGATGCTTCTTATCGCCGCCTCCTCACTTGAGATGTAGAGGCGATCCCCGGATTCACCGCTGACAAGGGGGCGGAGCTTGATCCGGTCGGTGAATCCCACCAGTGCATTTTCATTGGCTACACATATGGCGAACGGACCGTTCATGAGTGCCGGGCCGTAAGCGAGACGTATGGCCCGGTTGAGTTCCTGCTCCTTGGGCGGCATCCGGTCAATCTCTTCCCAGAACGGGGGGGCAAGTGCCCGGACGGCTAATTTCTCTGACAAGCCATGTTTCCGTACCAGTAGATCTACAAGATAGGCGACTACTTCAGTGTCGGTATACATGGTGCATTTGTATCCGTAACTTTCAATGTAGCGCCGGTTTGTACCGTAGGAGGTGATCTCCCCGTTGTGCACAACACTCCAGTTCAGGAGATTAAAAGGGTGTGCTCCCCCCCACCATCCGGAAGTATTGGTCGGGTACCGGTTGTGGGCAAGCCAGAGATAGCCCTTGTAATCCTCGATCCGGTAGAAATTTGCCACTTCTTCGGGCCATCCGGCTGCTTTAAAGACTCCAAGGTTTTTTCCTGAAGAGAAGATCAGCGCACCGTTCTTTTCTGCGTTCACCTTCATGACCAGATGGGTGATGATGTCTTCATCCGGTGTTGTACTTTTTGGCATCAGGCTGCGGTCAGGACGGAAGAAATAGCGCCAGGGTGTGTGGACTTTGCGGAGGTTGGGCTGCTCATAGGTCTTGATCTGCTCATCGTGAACAATCGTTCCCCATTTCTCGAGCAGGTTATCGAGCGGTGCCTTGTTCTCACGGATATTGTCAAAGAATACATGCAGGGCATAGTAATCCTTGTAATCCGGATATATTCCATAGGCTACATAACCGGCACCCTCGCCGCTTCCCCGCTCATCCATCATAGCGAGCGAATCCCTGATCTTACCGCCATCCATGAGCTGGCGGTTCCTGTCAATTACACCAATTATACCACACATATTATCACAGTGAACGATGATCCATTATACTGAGCATTTCTTGAAATGGTATCTGAGCATTCGCTCAATAATGTAAGTAAAATAAATATAAATACGATTGGGTGGAACCTTTCTTCCATTATGTCAGCAGACGTAACGAAGATGCTCAAGAAAATTGAAGCGGATGGTGTGAAATTCATCCGTCTCCAGTTCACGGATATCCAGGGGATGCCAAAAAACGTCTCTATCCCTACCATCCAGGCTGAGAAAGCGCTTACGGAAGGTATCTGGTTTGATGGATCATCTGTTGAAGGATTTGCGCGGATCGAAGAATCCGATATGATCTTAAAACCGGACCCGGCAACCTATGCAGTACTCCCATGGAGACCTCAGGAAGGTAAGGTCGCCCGCTTTATCTGCGATGTCCAGACATATGGCAACAAGCCTTTTGAGGGAGACCCCCGGTTTGTGCTGCGCAAGACATTAGCAGAAGCAGCAAAGATGGGATATACGTTCAATACCGGACCGGAACTTGAGTTTTTCCTGTTCAAGATGTACGATGGCATACCCACAACGGAGTTTGTAGATCATGGGGCCTACTTTGACCTCGCTCCCACCGACTCAGCAGAGGACGTTCGTCGCGATGTTGTTCTGGCACTCAGTGAGATGGGCTTTGAGATTGAAGCATCCCACCACGAAGTGGCTGACAGCCAGCACGAGATTGATTTCAAATATGGCGATGCCCTCACCACTGCTGACCGTGTGATCACGTTCAAATTTGCAACCAAGTCGATTGCCCTGCAGTACGGCCTCCATGCGTCGTTCATGGCAAAGCCGATTGGGGGTATCAACGGCAGCGGTATGCACACACACGGCTCACTCTCCAAGAATGGCAAGAATGCCTTCTTCGATCCCAATGCTGAACTGCAGCTCTCCGACACCTGTATGTACTACATTGGCGGTCTCTTAAAGCACGCACGGGCAATCACGCGTGTTGCCAACCCGACCATCAACTCGTACAAGCGCCTCGTCCCCGGTTACGAAGCACCCTGCTACCTTGCCTGGAGTGCAGCCAACCGCTCTGCCCTTGTCCGCGTTCCCGCAGCCCGTGGCAACAGTACCCGTGCCGAGTTCCGCAGCCCGGACCCGATGTGCAACCCGTACCTCACCTTTGCCTGCATGCTCGCAGCAGGAATGGACGGCATCAAGAACAAGATCATGCCACCGGAGTCAACCAACACAAACATCTACCACCTCAATGCGAAAGACCGCAAGCGGCTCAAAGTCGAGATGCTGCCGGCCAGCCTTGCGGAAGCTAACGCAGCGCTCCTCAAGGATGAGATCATCTGCAACACGCTCGGACCCCACATTGTGGAAAACCTGACCCGTATCGCTGAGATGGAAACAGATGCCTTCCGGCTCGCAGTTCACCCGTGGGAACTCGACAGGTACCTGGCAACATACTAATTTTTTTTGGATCTCAAACATCAAATTTAAATACGTAGGAATGCAACTTCCTTCTTACAAAATTTAACCAAAAAGAGAGAACTGATCGCAATGACAACCTCAAATCCAGAAAAACCAAATTCCCCGGACTTTCTATCCGGTTTTAGTCTGGTGGAAGTCTCGACCGGTTCTCGTACAGGATCGAAAACCGGGATTATGGAGAGATACCTTAATTGTCCCTCATGACAATGCAAATTTTATTTATGTAGGTGAAAAAAATGGCAATTGATACTGGAGCAACTGCATGGATCCTCGCATCAACGGCGCTCGTCATGCTAATGACGCCGGCGGTAGGATTCTTTTATGGGGGGCTCGTACGCAGGAAAAATCTGATCTCCATGATCACCCTGTCGTTCGTAGCCTTTGCCCTTGTGAGCATCCAGTGGGTAGTGATAGGCTACTCACTGGCATTTGGAAATGATCCGACGAACACCCTCAATGGGTTTATCGGCAATTTGCAATACATGGGACTTAACAATGTTGGAATGGACCCCGGTCCTTACAGCACCGCAATACCGGGATTACTGTTCATGGTTTTCCAGCTCGTGTTCGCTACGGTAACCATGGCAATCGTAACTTCGGGGTTTGCGGAGCGCATTAAATTCAGTGCGTATCTCGTGTTTGCACTTCTCTGGACCACCATCGTGTACGATCCCCTTGCCCACTGGGTGTGGGGCGGCGGCTGGGCTGCACAGTTTGGTGCGCTTGACTTTGCCGGCGGAACGGTTGTGCACATCAGTTCAGGGTTTGCAGCGCTTGCGCTTGCGCTGGTCATTGGAAAACGCGTTGGATTTGGAAAGTATTCCCTGGAACCCAACAACATCCCGTTAACGATCCTTGGAGCTGCCCTCCTCTGGTTCGGCTGGTTCGGGTTTAACGCTGGTAGCGCGCTTGGAGCAAACGGTCTTGCAGCTCAGGCGTTTGTAACCACCAACACCGCAGCAGCAGCTGGGGCAATGGCCTGGCTTCTGGTCAGCTGGATGTATGGAAAACCCAGTTCGCTGGGGTTGGTCAGCGGAGCAATTGCAGGTCTTGTCGCAATCACGCCGGCAGCCGGGTATGTTACTCCGATGGCAGCGATCATTATTGGTGCAATTGGTGGAGTGATCTGCTATGGTATGCTGCTCTTCCGCATGAAAAAAGGTCTCGATGAGAGTCTCGATGCATGGGCAATCCATGGTATGGGCGGCCTCTGGGGAGCACTCGCAACAGGTATCTTTGCAGTAGCGGCAGTCAATGGTGCATCCGGTCTCCTTGAGGGGAACGTTCATCAGTTTGTTGCCAATGCAGCCGGTGCATTCGCGGCGGTCATCTACGCGTTTGTCGTTACCTACATCCTTGCAGTCATCATAGACAAAACCATAGGACTGCGGGTCACGGAAGAAGAAGAGTATGTTGGTCTCGATATCTCCCAGCATGGGGAGCGCTGCTAACGAGGAGGACTATCATGAAAATGGTAAAAGCAATCATCAAACCAGAACGATTTGAGTTCGTGAAAAAAGCACTTGAAGAGAAAGGATTCAACGGCATGACTATCACCGATGTGAAAGGAAGGGGCGAACAGAAAGGGATCACCCTGGAGTACCGGGGCGGCCAGATGATTGTCGATCTCCTGCCCAAGATCCAGATTGAATTGGTTGTCAGGGATTCTGATGTCGACTTGCTCCTCACCACGATTACCGAATCGGCAAGAACCGGAAAGATTGGAGATGGCAAGATATTTGTCCTCCCGGTCGAGAAGTCGATCCGGATTCGAACCGGAGAGACAGAAACATAAGAAAAACCCAGAATCCGATCAAAACTTTTTCCCTAAAGCAGGAAAAGATTCTCCTTTTTTCTGAACATCGACGAAATATCCGGTGCGATAAAATTTTCTTATTCAGAGTGAATCCAAGGTGCGTGAAAAAATTATTGAAAATCCAGCAAAGCGTGTAATTTCATCTCTATATGCGGGGAAACCGGATAATGAGATGGAATAGTCAATGTGCCGGTATCCTGCTGTATTGCTTCTTCAAGATCATCTTCAGAAATACCTAGTTTCTCATGGTCCACAACTTCGTGGAAGAATATCTTACCCCCGCCGGGCACTATCCGGCACAGGGACAGATATCCATCCCCAGCCCGGATATAATAATATGACGAACCAATCAATGATGACTGATAGTCCTGCAACTGTTCCAGAATTGACAGATAGTCTGGTTCCGATGCATCCGGCATGACATACCGCGGCACGGGATCCACACTGCTCATTTTTTTTGCGCTTGGCATTTGCGTTCCCCTCCTTTCTTTCGCATCACCTTAAACCCGTACATATGATGCGGGCCTGAGGTACGATGGAAGTATCCTTCCTAAATATAAATAGTTATCTATTAATGTAGCAAAACAGAGTATACGCCAAGAGCAGATTGTTATTTAGTAGAATGGCAGACAGTTAATACTGCAATTATGATCCCGTGGCTTAATTCTAATTTTAAAAATTTCAAACCCAATGCCAAAATCGCCCTCAACGCCACGCGGCACATGAATAAAGTAGAGCGGAAAAAATTATTCTCTCCGGACATTGAACCCATGCGCACTGCGGAGGGACGCTGGTTCGAAGCAATCGTATACGAAATGTTTCTGGAGATCTCCAAGGACTCAGACCGGATAAAATACCTCGCCATGAAAGGGGCTGATGCTCCCCAGCAGCGCGACAGTGTCCAGCTCGGCCAGAATGGCATTTTTTATTCAAAATATGGTGATATCACCGTCCGGGGAAATGGACAGGATCTTGCGGAGTTCGACCTGCTCCTCGTTGACTCGGACAACCATATTGCGTTTGCCGAAGTCGTCACATCCCCTGCGGACTTAAAAGAATTTGAAGCAGAGATTGAATTCAAGAAAAAACTCCTGGGTTACCTCTACAACCAGAAGGTTACCCCGTTCCTTTTGGTCTCCTCCTTTGACCTCTCCAACTATTCTGTAGTCAAACGGTTGGCAAAGGACAAGACAAATGCAATCATTAACACCAGCTCATGCGAGCAGATTAAATCGCTGGTAAAACATTATCGTCCCCGCATCCTCTATAACAATCCCGATAATCACCCAAAACTGATCCGGGCAACAGATATCCCGACAAAAAATCCGTTTGATTATAAACGGTACCACGATGATGTACGCACCCAGTTTTTTGCAGAGATCACAAAAACAGGCGGAAAGAAAAACATGGCGATAACGAGCCAGACCGGGCAGATCGTTAAAAAAGTGTTATACGGAGGTCTCTTTCCCCCGGCAATAAAAGCTCTCTGTGATTCCTATGGACTTTCCGTGAAAGGAAAGAAGATCGAATATGCAGAATTTTCAAAATATTATTCAAAGGCGATCATTGCTACCGATCTTCCCGGGTTTGAGCTGATCATCTACCTGCGATCAAAACAGAAGAAAGAATATCACAAAATGGTACAGGTCAAAGATGGGCACTTCAAATTTGAACGTCCGACACCCCCAAAGGTGGGATTCTTCCTCTGGTTGGAAGCGATTCAGCCTTCACTTGGCACGAGGATTACCCTTCAGGTACTCGATACATTTTCCATAGGGGAACAGACGCGGTAGATAAGAACGATCTTATTTTTTGGATCATCGGCTTTGAGTGAATCTGGTTATTTGCCGGTAGGAAAATTCCATCTTACGGGGATTCAATCATCTGATAAAACGGGTTTACCCGCATCTGGTCTTAAAAAAAAAGTCTCCCCTAAAAAACAGACCCTCACATTCGCATTCCGGCAGCCTTCACGGGGTCCGTATGGGCTAAACAAAGTGGAGAAAAATACCTTGATTTACTACCCTTTGGCGGGTTTTAGGAGAGGCGGATTCCGCCATTGTTTTTACAAACAGAGCGATAATTAATCTTATTTTCCACAGGAACTGAAAATAGGAGATTTGCGGGGTTTTCCGGTATTGGCGGGGATAGTGGAAAGGGAAAATGAGCCCGTATAGGTCTTATTTGACCTCTGGGGTTTGACCCCATGATTTCGGGGCCCCCAAAGAAAGATAAACGAGGGAGAAGATCATCTCAAATCACGGTCCAGGTAATCCTCCTCGCCACCGGATATTCGGTTACCCGAACGACAACCACGTCCCGTCCCTATCACCCGGTATTATCTTTCTCTTTCTTGCACGTCCCGATAAAGAACTGGTCGATGAACGGGTGCTTCCCTTTCTGTAAGATGGTATCCGCATCCCCACAGAGCACAATCTTTCCCTGCTCCATTAAGCAGATCCGGTCACCGAGCGCAATCGCGTCCCGGAGATCGTGGGTAACCATGATGGCGGGAACCTTTGCCGCAGCCAGGATCCCTTTGAGTTCCTGCCGTACCTGCACCTGTGTCCGGACATCGAGCGCACTGAACGGTTCGTCGAGCAGGAGGCACTTCGGCTGCACCGCGAGCGCCCGGAGCAGGGCTACCCGCTGGCGCTGACCCCCGGACAGGCTGCCAGCTTTTTCTTCGCAGACCGGAAGCAGGTCGAGCGGCCCGGCAAGTTCCCGCACCCGGGCATCGATCGCATCGCGGGGGATGTGGCGGATGCGCAAGCCGTAGGCGATGTTATCGTATACGGTCATATGCGGGAAGAGGGCATAGTCCTGGAACACGTAGCCCGTACCACGGGATTCGGCAGGTATGCAGGTCCGGGTTGCCGTGTCCACAAATGTGTCCCCGCCAATCCGGATATGCCCGGTATCCGGCGCCATGAGCCCGGCAACAAGATTGAGGATCGTTGATTTCCCTGCACCGTTCTCACCAAGGAGAACGAGCGTCCCCCCCTCGGGCATGAGAATATTCACATCCAGCGTAAAATCCCGGAGCACTTTTTTCACCGCGATATCGATCATGAAACTGCCTCTTCTTTTTCTGTCAGGATTTTTATGACAATAATCACGGCAAACGAGATGATCACGAGGATCACCGCAAGTGCGAGCGAGGAATCCATGTCACCCTGCAGGGCCCCGTAGATGGCAAGCGGCATGGTCTGCGTTTTGCCCTGCAGGTTCCCGGCGAACATGATCGTGGCCCCGAACTCCCCGAGCGCCCGGGCAAAGGTCATGACTGCCCCGGAAAGGATGCCGGTCATGGCAAGCGGAACGGTGACGGAAAAGAACGTTGTGAGCGGGGAAGCGCCGAGCGTCCGGGCCGCATGTTCATATACGCGGTTAATCCCGGCAAAACTCGTCCGGGCCTGCCGGATGTAGAACGGCGAAGCAACAAAGACCTGCGCCATGATCACGGCAATGGTCGTAAACGCGATATCGATTCCCATCAGATTCAGGTACTGCCCGACAAGTCCCCGCCGCCCAAACGCCATGAGAAGCGCAAGGCCGGCAACCGCCGGGGGGAGCACAACCGGGAGGTCCGTGATCGTATCGATGATCTTCTTTCCCGGGTACTGGCAGCGGGCGTTGATATACGCGATCGGGGTTCCAAAACCAATTACGATCCCTGTGCTGATACTGGCAGTGAGGAGGCTTAAAAACAGGGCATCGAGTACCACCGGATCCTGCAATGAAACAAGCAGGAGTGCCGGGGGTACCCGGAGCAGGAGGGCTCCGAGTGGGATACCAATGAACAGGACCGCTATGATAACGAGAATGGCAACCAGGATACGGAGCGACAGATTTCCCCTCATACAGATCCGTTCGATCGTTATTGTCATGTGAGTCCTGTTCCTTTTTTGTGCAGTTCCCGTGGAGTTCCGGTCCGGTTCAGCGGTCTGCCGGGACGAACCCGTACCGGGTTAAGATCGCGTTTCCCTCCGTTGAGGTGATAAACTGTGCAAACGCGGCTGCCTGATCTTTTGCCTTTGACTCCTGAACAATCCCCAGCGGGTAAACCGCGATAACATTATATCGGTCCGGGATCGGGAGCAGGGTAACCAGCGCTTTGTCTCCCTCACTCACATCGGATGCGTACGCAATCCCTGCATCCGCTTCACCAACCCGGAGCTTTGCAACGAGCGCCGTTACTGCGGGATCCTCAGAGACCACATTTTTCATAACGGCATTACGGTATGCCGGCCCATAATCTGTATCATTAGCCATTTTTCCGAGTACCTGCCGGGTATAATCCCCAAAGGGGACTTCCTTTGTCCCCATCACGAGCCGGATACCCGGTGTTGCGAGGTCCGAAAGGCCGGTAATATTTACCCGGTTGTCTTTCGGAACGAGGACTGCAAGCTTGTTTTTCGTAAAAACCTTAACGGAATTGTTAACGATCAGTCCCTCGCCTTGCAGGGCCGTCATATGTTTTGTGTTTGCAGACAGGAACAGGTCAGCATGCGCCCCCTGTTCGATCTGCGTACGAAGTGCCTGAGATCCGTCGAAGTTCAGGATGATCTTTGTATCCGGGTGCCCCGCTGCGTAAGCTTTGGCGATATCCGTCATTGCCCCTGAAAGCGATGCTGCGGCAAATACCGTCAGTTCTTTTTTTTCTGGGAAGGGTGCAGGTCCAGCGGAGGTGCATCCCGCGACAAGGAGCAGGGCAAGGATCATAATCCATGCCGCAAGTGAGATACTATGATTTCCTGGTGTCACGAGGTTCCGCCTTTTGTTGTATCTTTTTTTTTGGAAATTCACATTCCCACTCAGCAACCACAGGATCCCGAGGTCTTCGTCAACCGGACACTGCACTCATTGGGCCCGAGTTTTTCCGAACGCAGGGAAAAACCCCGGCACTCTGCATCCATCTCGATCCATGGCGGCACATGGTCGCATATGATCTCCAGTTCCCGGAACTGTCCCTCCCGGATGAACTGCTGGAGCACCTGCTTGCTGCTGAGGGCCGGGGATCTTCCCTGAATCTCCTTGATCGAGATGAAGAAACTGCCCGGCGCACGCTCGGCCGGTGCCGGAATTCCGGTAACTGCGACAGCTTCTGCTGCTACCCGCTCCTTCTCTTCATCTTCTAGGATAATTGCCAGGAAGTCCGCGGGTTTGCCCGAGATCTCCCAGACACTGAACCCGGCTTTCTCCAGCTCAAAGTACAGGGCACCGCTTGCCGATCGTGCAACAAAGATCTTGCAACCGTTGAGGAACCCTATGAGTTCCGCCATCTTCGCCCGCAGCTCTTTGAGCCCCTTGTCCTGGTCAAGGGCAAATGCCATCTCCCGTACCGGCTCAAAGGAGCAGCCCTGTCGCTGGTACACGACAACCGTCCCCGGTTCTGAAAGGGTGCTGCTGCACCCGTCTCTGCCAAGGATGGCGGCAATCTCCGGTCCCATCCTTCCCTCTCGTTTCTGGCACATGGAACTAGATCACCAGTCTTTCGACTACGGCGCCTCCTTCGATATGGCTTTCAAGGATCTCTTCGACATCTGCCAGTGTGACCGACCCGTACCAGACATTTTCGGGATACACCACGACAATGGGTCCCTTCTCGCAGATGCCGAAGCACCCGGTATTGGAGAGGAAGACATCGCCACCGATGCCCCGTTCCTCGATCCCTTCCATGAATTTCATCATGACATCGACTCCTTCCTTTGAGTGACAGAAGCCTTTCTGCTGGCCGTTGGGCCGTGAGCTTGAACAGACAAAAATATGGTGTGTTGGTTTTTGCATCTCAGGCACCTTCCCGGATACCCATCTCTTCTTTCCGCAGTTCGCGGTACGATTCGTATTTGGTCTCCAGCAGTGCGTTGGTGAACCGGTCAAGGAATGCTAAAGTTCCCGTGTACCCGGCCGACAACACCCGCTGCCCCCCGGTCCGGTCATGGATGGGAAATCCCACCCGGATGACCGGGATGCCCCGGCGTTCGGTGAGGAATTTCCCCCCGGAGTGGCCGATAGCAATGTTTGCTTCAGCCTTGAAACCTGCCTCATCAATTGCGGCGAAGTCGGTCTCCTCAAGGATAACCGGCCGCTCGTCCGCATCGGCAAGGAACGTTGCCAGCAGCCCGGTGAGCCGGCTGCTCTTTGTTCCGCTTGCAATGACAACCGGGACGGCACCATTCTCCACGCAGATGCTGGAGAATGCGTACACGAGTTCGGGCTCGCCGTACACGATCGGTCGTCCGTCCGCGTTGAACTTGTGGGAGTCCGCCATGCCGTCCAGCAGCCAGCCCCGTTCCCGTTCAAGAATGTCGGGCAGTGACCGGCCGCTCAGTTTTTCCAGGGTTTCGACAAGGCGGTCCATGTTCTGCAGGCCAATGGGCAGGGGCAGGTTGTGCAGTGGCACACCGTACTCCTGTTCGAGAAGCAGGCCGGGTGACAGATTGTCGGGGCAGGTGACGCCGAACTGGATGGTGGCTCTCGCTCCGGACATGCGGGCGATGTCCTCTGTTTTTGTCCCGCCGGGGGGAATTTTCTGGTACCGGCCTCCGTACGGGCGGTCGAGGGTCATCGAATAATCCGGCAGCATCGTATACTCAAGCCCGAAGAGCCCGAGGATACGTTTGATCTCCCGGATATCCGCCGGGCTGATATGGGGGATGATCACGTTGATCCCCTGGTGCCGTTCGGTTGGTTGTGCATAGTACGCAACCAGTTGCCGGCTTGCAGCCCAGAATCCTTCCGTCTGCGTCCCGCTGTAACTCGGGGTGGCTACCGGAATGATATCGACTGCTGTGATGCCCCGGTTCTGCCGGTAGGTCGCGACCAGCCGTTCGAGATCTTCTCCCATGGTTTCGGTCAGGCAGGTTGTCAGGACGCCGATGACTTTTGGTGCGTAGACCCGGATGACATTGTCAAGCGCCTTGTGCAGGTTTGCCTCCCCGCCATAGATGGCCTGTTTCTCATTGAGGGCGGAGGATGCGATATCCACCGGTTCATTGTAATGCTCGACATTGGTCAGGCGCATGTAGGTGCTGCATCCCTGCGAGCCGTGCACGAGGACCATCGCGTTCTCTACTCCTTTGAAGACAACGACCCCGCCCAGCGGCATGCACTGCTGGCACTGGTTCTCGTTCACCTGTTTTACTTTTTGCGTGGCAACAGTTTCCATGCTCATACCCTCCTGCCTGCTGCTTTTAACTGGTTCCAGACCGGCGTACACGTGGTGACATACACCTCGCGCGCAAACCGGACTGCCCCGTCGAATCCGGCCAGCCCGTCTTTCCGGTCATGGTTGTGGTCGACAAACCCGATGCCGAGTTTGTAGGCAAGGACCCGCTCCTTGACGCCGCCGGCCATCACATCGACATTCTTTTCCAGCAGGAATTTTTCGAGTTCGGCAGGGTTTGCATCATCGATGATGATCGTGCCCGGGTCGAGCAGGGTGCTCAGGTTGTCATACTCCTCTTTCTTCCCGGTCTGGGTGCCGGTGAGCACGATCTCCATGCCGAGTTCCTTGAGCTGGCGGATGATGGCAACAGCTTTGAAGGCCCCGCCCACGTAGATAGCAGCCCGTTTGCCGGCCAGTTTTTTCCGGTATTTCTGGAGGACCGGTTGTATCCGGGCCTGTTCGCGCTCGATGAGTGTTTCGGTCCTTCGGATCATCTCCGGATCTCCGTAGAACTGTGCGATCTTCCGCAGGCTTTCTGCTGTATTGGCAGCACCAAAGAAGTTTACATCCAGGTAGGAGGTGCCGAACTCCTGTTCAAGGCTCATCGCCACCCAGTGCATGGAGCCGGTACACTGCACGAGATTCAGGCAGGCGCCCGGCGCCTGTTTAAGCGCTGCAACGGTCGAATCCCCGGTGAACGCGACATTGATCTCAATGCCGATCTCCCGGAGGTACCGCTCGACTACCCATTTTTCGCCGCCGAGATTGTACTCCCCCAGGAAATTGAGTTTCCGGGTTTTTTCTACCGTCTCTCCCTCACGGGGTTTGATCAGCTGCATCAGGGCAATGGCTGCCGCCCGGTACCCGACCACCTTGTTGCCGGAGAGAAAACCGCTGGACTCGACCGGGATCACATCGGTGGCATGTCGCTCGGATGCTGCTTTACAGACCGCGATGATGTCGTCGCCGATCATGCCCGAGACGCAGGTCGAGTACACGAAGATTGCCGGGGGATGGTACTTGCCCACGATCTCGTCAATACAGGTGGCGAGTTTCTTCTCCCCGCCAAAGACCACGTCCCGCTCTTTCATGTCGGTCGAGAAGCTGTTCCGGTACATCTCGGAACCGCTGGAGAGGCTCCCCCGGATGTCCCATGTGTACGTGGCACACCCGATGGGGCCGTGGACAAGATGGGCTGCATCGGTGACCGGGTTTAAGACCACCCGGGCACCGCAGAAGACGCAGGCCCGCTGGCTGACGGAGCCGGCCAGGCTGTCGTCAGCACAGTGGATACTGCTCTTGCTCTTTCCCGTGGTCAGGATGAAGTTCTGGCGTTCGCTGATACATGCCGATCCTTCGGCGGTTACTGAGCTGGTATCCATGTTTCACCTCCGGGCATTACCCGTTATAACACAAGTTCGAAATCTTCATCCAGGCAGTCGCGGTCCCGGCGTTCCAGGAGGGCATTGCTGATCTGTTCGATCAGGCGCAGGCATCCCCGGTAGCCTACCACCGGCATGAGCGGGTGGACGGCCCGGTCCAGGATCGGGAATCCGAAGCGGACGAACGGGACATCCTCGGCACGGGCAATGTACTTCCCGTACGAGGTGCCGATCAGGAGATCAACCGGGGCTTCTTTGATCCACTGCTGAAGTTCGAAGAGGTCACCTTCCGCTTTTACTCTTGAACCGGTAATTCCTGCCTCTTCGAGCATCTTCCTTATCTCTGCTTCAAAGGCTTTGCCGGGCGTGCCCGTGAGGACATACACCGGGATCATGCCCATTGCGAGCAGGAACTCGGTGAGCGCGATGACGTGGTCGGGGTCGCCGAATACGGCCACACGTTTTCCCTGGTAATGGAAGTGCGTGTCAATCAGGGTATCGACGACCTGACCGCGTTCGAGCGTGAGGGACGCGGGGATCTCAACGCCGAACCAGTCTTTCACTGCCATGATGAAATCGTCCGTTGCTTTGATGCCGATGGGCAGTTTTAACGGAATGCCGGTGACACCGCATTTGTCCTGCAGCACTTCGGCCGCATCGTGCGAGGCGAAGGAGCCGAGTGCGAGCGTGACTTCCGAGTTGCCGGCATCGCGGATCTCGGCAACTGTGGCCCCGCCATCCGGATACATCTGGTATTTGCTGGTCAGGGGGGTGTCGAGCACATTGGACGTGTCCGGGAACATGATCATGTTGACGCCAAGCGCATCCACGATCCGGCGGATCTCCCGCATGTCGCCGGGATTGACAAAGCCCGGCAGGACGTTCATCTGCGATTTCTTTGTGGCTCCGTCAGACTGGGCGAGATACGAGACCATGGCTTTGCACATGCCGGAGAACCCGGTGATGTGGGAGCCATGGTAGCTCGGGGTGTTGACGTGAATGACTGATTTTCCTTCCGGGATATCTGCGGTTTTGATGATATTGGGGAGATCGTCTCCGATAGTCTCGCTCAGGCAGGTGGTATGGACCGCCATGATCTCGGGATTGTAGATTGCAAAGACGTTCTTGATGGACGTCTTTAGGTTTGCAGCCCCGCCAAAGACCGAGGCGCCTTCGGTAAAGGAACTCGATGACGCGAGCACCGGGTCCCGGAAATGCCGGGTGAGGTGCATGCGGTGGTACGCACAGCAGCCCTGCGAGCCGTGGCTGTGAGGCAGGCAGCCATGAATGCCGAGCGCGGCATACATGGCGCCGAGCGGTTGGCAGGTTTTTGCCGGGTTGATCTTCCCGGTCGTGTGTTCAACCGGGGTTTCCGGTATGCATTCAAGCATGGGTTTCACTCCGTGGTTCTTCTGTGGTCTCCCAGGGGGGAGTGATCAGTTTCCATGCGGGGGGGGTCAGGGCGTTGACCACGTCCCGGGCAAAGTTCAGCGCACCATTGTAGCCAGCGTATGGGCCGCTGTAATCGTAGGCATGCAGCTGTTTGGAAGCAACGCCCATCTTGTGGACAATGTACTTGTCCCTGACTCCCGAGAGGAACAGGTCGGGTTTTGCCGTCCGGATCAATACCTCGACTTCGTGGTGGTTGGCGTCGTCGATGATGACCTGCCCGTCTTTCATGTTCGGATAGATGCCCTCGTAGTAGTTGAGCGGCACTGCTTTTTTGAGTTCATCGAACTTCTCTTTGGACATATTCAGGTGGACATGGGCTTCCCGGTACATTTTTTCATCGGCCACGAGATGCAGCTCGGGAATATTTTTCGAGTCCGCATCGCTTTTAATCGTGGGAATGACCTGGCGGCCTTCGTAGTCGTCCCGGTGGGCGAACTCGTAGCCGGCAATGATCATCTCCATGCCGAGGTCGCGGAGCAGGTACTGGTAGTGGTGGCTTCGTGAGCCGCCGACGATCGCAAACGCGGTCTTGCCTTTGAGCATCTTGCTGTACTGCTCAAGGACCGGTGCTATCCGTGCGGTCTCCCGCTCGATGACCACTTCAGTCTGTTTCACGAGTTCCTCTTCCCCGAAACACTGTGCCATCTGGCGCAGTGACTGGCTCGTGGAGTCTATCCCGATGAAGTTGACTTTCAGCCATGGCGTCCCGTATTTCGTCTCCATCATCTCGGCGATGTAGTTGATCGAGCGGTGGCACTGCACGAGGTTGAGGTCTGCGAGGTGCAGGTTTTTGATGTCAAGGTAACTGGAGTCCCCGGTCAACACGCAGTTGACCGTGTATCCGATCTCTTTTAAGATCCGTTCCAGTTCCCACCCGTCGCCTCCGATGTTGTACTCCCCGAGCAGGTTGATGACATGTTTCCCGATTTTCCTTTCAGTGCCGGTACCAATAACTTTCTCCATCAGGTTGTTGTTCGCGATATGGTGTCCTGCCGACTGGCTGACTCCTTTGTAACCCTCGCAGTTGTACGCGAGCACCTGGATCCCGTGGCGTTCTTCGGCGGCTTTTGCCACTGCGTTGATATCATCGCCGATAAGCCCCACCGGGCAGGTGGCGCAGATGTTGATCCCACGGGGGTGGAATGCTGCCACAACCTCGTCGATCATCCTGGCAAGTTTCTTCTCTCCGCCAAAGACGATGTCGGGTTCCTGCATGTCGGTGATGAAGCAAAGCTGGGTGAAGATCTTGTCTTTTGGGGTGGTGTCGTCAGCCCTGGCTTTGTTGCGCCGGGTTCCCCAGCTGTAGTACCCGCATCCGACCGGGCCGTGGGTGATGGTGATCATGTCCTTGATTGGGCCGACTACCACACCTTTGCACCCGGCATATGCACAGCCCCGCTGCGATATGATGCCGGGAATCGTCCGGGTGTTCGCCTCGATCTGCGGACAGCATGCAGCCGCCTCATCTTTTACCACGAGATGCTTCTTCCGGTTTTTCTTTACCAGGTCCGGGTAGGGTACGAGCATCGCCTCTAGTGTGCTATCAATTTCTGCCATTTTTTATGTGCCTCCTTCCTTACCAGATTGCTGCATCTCCTGCTTCACCGGTGCGCACGCGGACTGCATCGGATACCGGCAGGACAAAGATGG
>JANYKQ010000045.1 GCA_025358115.1 Methanomicrobiales archaeon
AGGCATGCGCATAGGCCGCATTGAAGATGTTACACCTGTTCCCCACGACTCATGCAGGCCGAAAGGCGGCAGACGTGGCAGGAGAGTGTGATGCAGATAGAATTCGCCAGTCTGGACGATTCCTTGGCGCGATTCACTCTCTCGGGAGCGAGCCCTGCATTTGCCAACGCCTTCCGGCGGGCAATGATCGGCGAAGTGCCAACACTTGCAATCGAAGATGTGCGCATTTATAATAATACCAGTGCGCTCTTCGACGAGATGCTGGCCCACCGCCTCGGGCTCATACCCATCAAGACCGATCTTACATCCTATACGACACAGGCGAAATGCACGTGTGGCGGGGCCGGATGCCCGGGCTGCACGGTCACCTATACCTTAAGCGCAGAAGGCCCCCGCACGGTCAGTTCAAATGACCTGATACCTGCGGACCCCAAAGCGGTGCCGGTGTACGACAACGTGCCCATCGTCAAGCTCATAAAAGGACAGACCCTTGTCCTTGAAGCAAAAGCCGTCCTCAATACCGGCAGGGAACATGCAAAATGGCAGCCGACCCTGGTCTGCGGGTACAAGAATCATCCCGTAGTCACGATCAGCGACATTTGTGATGCCTGTGGTATGTGCGTGGAAGAATGCCCGCGCAAGGTGCTTGCGGTTCACGGCAAGAAAGTCGAAGTAGTATCCGGGAAACTTCCCGACTGCTCCATGTGCAAGCTCTGTGAAAAGGCCTGCCTTGCGAGCGGTATCGGTGAAGAGCCGGCAATTCGTGTAGCCGCCGAAGCAGACCGCTTTATTTTCGTGGTCGAAGGCGACGGTTCACTGCCGGTAAAAGAGATCATGAATCGGGCACTCCTGTATATCAGGGAACAGTCAGACGAGCTGGAATCACAGCTAGGCGAAATCTCCGGGGAGGAAAAGAAATGACAAGAATTGTAGAGAAGACGAACCCCCGTCTTACCAGCCTTATCTTACTCCTGAAAAACAAGTCACGAGAGAATGAGGTTAAGATCTGGCGCGAGATCGCAAGCAGGTTAGAGACCCCCAACAGGAATTATGCTGAGGTCAACCTGTCCAAGATCAGCCGCTACGCCCAGAACGGCGAGACGATCATCGTCCCGGGTAAAGTACTGGGAAGCGGTCTGCTGGAGCAGTCCGTCAAGGTTGCAGCACTGAACTTTTCAGAAGCAGCAACCATCAAGATCAAGGACGCGAAGGGACAGTGTATGACGATTGAGCAACTCCTGCAGGACAACCCGAAAGGCAGCGGTGTCCGGATCCTGAGGTGAAGAAGATATGGTAACAATTATCAACGGTGACGGATTGATTCTCGGGCGCCTTGCAAGCCTTGTCGCACAGCGCGGACTTGCCGGCGAAACGATTGCAATCGTCAACGCAGAAAAAGCGATCATATCCGGCAGCCGTGCACGGGTGCTTGGTCTCTACAAGAAAAAGAGAGAATGTGGCGCCAGCGGAAACCGCTGGGGCCCGTTCGTCCCGCGCCGGCCCGATCATCTCATGAAGCGGACGATCCGCGGCATGCTTCCGTACAAGCGCCCCCGTGGTGTTGAAGCCATGAAGCGCATCAAGTGCTACGTTGGTGTTCCGGTGGAATTCGTTGGAAAAGAGTTCGAAGTGCTCGAAGACGCACACATGAACCGGCTGAACAACCCCGCCCACATCACCCTCGGTGCTGTGTGCACGTTCCTCGGAGCAAAGTTCTAGAGGCTTGGTCACCATGGTAAAGATCATTAACACAAGCGGAAAACGCAAGACTGCGATTGCACGGGCAACCTTAAAGGCAGGCAAAGGCGTTATCCGGGTCAACTCCGTACCCCTCGAAGCGTATGGTTCGGATGTAACCCGGATGAAGATCTCTGAGCCCCTCCTCCTGGTACCCAACGCGGTGCACGGTATCGATGTAACCATCGATGTCGCCGGCGGCGGTGTGATGGGACAGGCAGAGGCGGTAAGGACCGCCCTTGCCCGTGGCATCCTCCTCTGGCACAACGAACCCCAGATCAAGGATATCTTCCTGACCTATGACAGGACACTCCTTGTCAATGACTCACGTCAGAAAGAAGCCAAGAAGCCGCACGGTTCCGGCGCCAGGGCAAAGTTCCAAAAGTCTTATCGTTAAGATAGCAGATATGATGAGAGGTTAAGTAATGATACCCGTACGATGTTTCACCTGTGGAAAACCAATTTCCACCGCGTGGGAAGAGTTTCGGCAGAGGCGGGAGAAAGGCGAGGATCCAAAAAAGATCCTCACCGATCTTAATATTACCCGGTACTGTTGCAGGCGCATGCTCCTGACCCACAAAGTCGTCATTGACGAGCTCAACCCATACCAGTAGATTGAATTATGAACGAGGGGTCGTAGGGTAGCCTGGACCATCCTATTGCGTTCGGGACGCAGTGACCTGAGTTCGAATCTCAGCGACCCCATAAAAAATTAAAAAAAAGATCATTTTGAGGAAGAACAATGCAGACGCAGACATACTCCCGGTATGAACGGGCAAGGATCATTGGAGCAAGGGCTCTGCAGATATCAATGGGTGCTCCGTTACTTATCACGACGACCCGGATCGATCCACTTGAGATCGCCATCGAGGAATACAACAACCACACCATACCCATTACCGTAAAAAGGAAATAGAGGACTCTTATGACTATCATTGAGGTTATCGAACTGCGGACAATCCTGGACAGCCGGGGCAATGCAACCGTCGAGGCGGATATCTATACGCCGGGTGGTTTTGGCAGGTCTGCAGCGCCCAGCGGTGCCAGCACCGGGGCTTTTGAAGCGAAAGTCAAACCCCCGCGCGAAGCCATCGACTATGCCTACCAGAATGTACTTCCCGCACTCATTGGCATGGATGCCACTGACCAGGAAGCATTCGATGAGCAGCTTCGTGATATCGACGGGACTGCCGATTTCTCGGAGATCGGGGCAAATATTGCCGTAGCACTCTCACTTGCAAATGCCAAGGCAGCAGCATCAGCCAGTGACATGCCGCTCTTCCGCTACCTGGGCGGGGCATTTGTAAAAGAGATGCCGCTCCCGTTAGGTAACATCATTGGCGGCGGAGCACATGCGGCAAACGCGACTGAAATCCAGGAATTCCTTGTCGTGCCCGGCGGGGCAGCGGATGCAGAAGAGGCAGTCTTTGCCAATGCAGCCGTCCACCGGCATGTCAAGGAACTCTTAAAGAAGAACGGTAAATCCTGCGGCAAGGGTGATGAGGGT
>JANYKQ010000049.1 GCA_025358115.1 Methanomicrobiales archaeon
GGCCGGGGAAGTAGCAGTAAGATGGGTTGAGTTGATAAAGACCCCGTTCGCATTCGCACCGCCAATCGTCACACCCAGAGATCCGCCCGTAACAAAATTCGTGCCGACAATCGTTACGGCAGTACCGCCTGCCGTTGTGCCGGAATTTGGCGTGATACTGGTAAACGTCGGGGCAGGATATGCCTCACTCACATTCACCCATGTAATTCCGGATATACCGGAGCCGGCGCTGTTCGTTGCGGTTACGTTGATCGACCAGTTCCCTGCAACAAATGCCTGTGTGGCGTTATTGGTTGTGCTGAACGGTTCCCATGCGGGAGAAGTCAGGTTATTCCGTCCCCATGACCATGACGTCGGCGTGTTGGTGGATGTATCGTTGAACACCATCGTAAACGGTGCAACACCCGCCCAGCCCTGCGAGGTGGTATTTGTCGCTGCTGATATGTTCGTGGAACTGAAACCGGCGCCCGGCGCATTGAATCTGAACTCAAGGCGGGCGCCAATAGCCGCATGCGAAAACGATGCAATGTTGTCCGCAACCAGACTCCCGATCCCCGCCCTCCCGGCATCATACCAGGGAGCCCCCGAAAACAGAATATTCGGAGTGGCAGCATCCACGCTATTCGTTTTCCAATAATAATCCGATAAATAGGTAGTTTCTGAACCTCCAACATATTCTGATGGCAGGAATAATGGTCGGGCAACATCCGTATTCGTCCAATTCGTCTGGAAGCTATTTGCCGTTGCAGAGGGAAGCGCTCCGACAGATTGAACGTCGTTTGCATTCATGGGAATCTGAAATGTTATACTCTGACCGGTCAGTCCCAATCCGGTAGCGTTGATTACATTAGTACCCGTGGTTGTCGCAGTAACCCCGTCCTGAAACTGCCAGACATTGCCCCACAGGTTTTCAATACCCCGGTAGGATACCGGGGTTTTACCATAGAGACCCGTCCCGTTACCTGTGGCATTAATTGCGTAGATTGCTGCGTCGATACCGTCTGCTCCACTGTTTAGAGCAGAACCAGCCTCAGGAAAATCCACAACCCCTCTCGATCCCGTCCATGCGGTCTGGCTGTCCAGGGTAACCATTTCGGTATAGAACAGTTG
The DNA here is from genome assembly GCA_025358115.1 of Methanomicrobiales archaeon. Lineage (GTDB taxonomy): Archaea > Halobacteriota > Methanomicrobia > Methanomicrobiales > Methanospirillaceae > Methanoregula. Next base: position 1,111 of record JANYKQ010000049.1, read on the forward strand.
CCGTAACGCTGATAACGTCCAGATGTTGGTTATGCCCCACCCGGCACCTTTATTTCCAGCATACGTCCGAAATGTCCCGATAGTTTGAGTTCCTAAGGGTGATTTCCCCGTTGCACTTTGAAGTTTTGATGAGCCGCCATCATTCGCATCATATCTTCCTACGTAATAGTAGGGTGCTGCTGTGCCCGCATCGGTTCCGGTGCCCCGCTGGTTGAACATCGGGGCTACGGTATAATGGAGTGCATCCTGTGCAGTGGGTGAAATCCAGTACGAGAAATTCCCGTTGGCATAGGTACTGCACGTATAAAATCTCGGGATCTCTACCATTACATCCCCGTATTGACCGGATAAGTCTAAACCGGTGCCTTTATTGTCTGTGCCGTAAAGAACCGGCGTAGCATTGGTTGCATTTACCACCACTGTTTTCATCCCGCTCCACGGCAGACGGTTGTTGAACCATGCCGCACTCCCGTTGGGAATTACCGTCCCGTCCGAATCTATCTGGTACAACCGGGGGGATGGATCTGACGTGTTCCACCTAAACCCGATAACACCGTCGACTGGTGCGGCACTCACGGACGATGTTCCGGCAATTGCCAGAATAAGAATGAGAACAAAAACAAGTTTCCCGTTAAACTGTTTTGGAAGAATCGCTTGGAAGAATCGTTTAGAAGAATCGTCTCGATTGTTCATTCTAAAAAATCACAGTCTGTTTTTGTTCAGGTAGTGTAAACAATTTGCTATATATTCAAAACTGCCCATACCCCGGATGCACCAGCAATCGGAGAGCCGGACAGCCGGCAGGATCCTGAACCAAGTGTTAAAAGAACCCCCGACCCGATACAGAGTCTCTTCTTTGTGCAGGAAATTCCGGATATCGCCGGTATTACAATCCAACTCTGGCTGTGTAACATACTTGCACCTCCTGAAAAATCATGGGATCTTTTCGAAGTTCGCTCCCTCTCCCAAACGCTCCGGTACATACGCATCCCGTGCCTGTTCCGGGCAATTGCCAGACGGCATGCGATGACCGGTTCAGGGCCGGGCCGTTACGCGGAGACCGGCCAGCCCCCGGGTTTACAGTGGGGACACAAGTGGGGCCCGGGCCTTCCGGTCCGGAAGCACGGTTCGTAAAGGGCAAACGCGGATACAAAAATTATTATTGTGATTTCTGACGGTGAAACGTCATAGTCATTGCAAATGCATTCCCGCCCGTATCCTTGCCCCCTGTATGCGTGAGCACAAGGAACATGGTATCCGGGCTGACAATCGTACCTTTTGCCCATCCACCCGGCTGATCGATCATGTAGACTGACTTACCGTCTGGATCAAAAATACCAACCAGGGTCTGGTTTGCAAAGCTGCCATCCGGTTGTCTGAAAACCTTGTACCCCTCGGCGATGTGGCCGTGCTGCGAGGTAAAGATCCAGGTATTCTTACCGATAGCGACCGGCTGGATCGTGGTATTCAGATAATACCCGGACTCATCACCGGATATCCAGACTCCGGTAATATCGGGATATTGCGTCATGGATGCCAGAGCATTCCCGTGTGAAGCGGCAGTCGTCGGAACCTGTGTTGTCATGAGCGGGACTGCCTGTGGGGTACTGCTCGTACATCCCGCTGCGAACAGGGTCATAATCAGGACTGCAAAAAGGAGAATGGAACGCTGAAATGACTTCATATCTTGAAGTAATCCGGCTATACCAATAAATAATTTCTTTTTCTCTATCCGGCAGGGTAGCCCGCTATCCTGGCTCGTACTGTTCATGCTCTCCTAATACGTTGCTGTAGATCTACCCGGCCAATTACCGTACTGCATCTTCTCCCAAAATCTCCGGCACCTGCCCGTCCCGGTGCCCGTTCCTGTTCCGGTCAATTGTCAGACGCCCCACCCTCACCCGCCCCCGGCTGTACCCCTGCGACTATGAGGCCAGCCCCGCTATAAATATCTGAACTGAAATTTGCAGAATCATTTCTTTTTAGAGGCGTATGATTGAACAGCAGGCTTAAAGATAATGCAAAAAATGTAAACTGTCAAAAAGATTATCTGGACTACACCCGTTTCATTGACTATCAGGAGACATTATGTGCCGTAAAACCCTTTTGGATTGTAAGCGGGGTTTACATCTGGTCGAATGTGACCTTCTTTGTATCGGAAGGCACTCACAAACCCATGAAAGGATCTGAACCCTTGAAAATGGTTTTTAATCCAGGGGAATGCGATTTTAATGTCAGGCAACTAAAAGTTTGGAATTTCTATTCACCGTCGATTGTGTAGTATTTAAAAACGCATAAAATCCAAAAAAAAAAGTTCCATGAATTCCCGTCGGGATAAAAGGGGGTCCCGGCGCCCTCATACACATCGCGTCAGATAACAGGGAATCTGGCACCCCTGATACAAAGGAGATTTACCTATGGATTTCAATGATTCACTCAGACGGGCAGTAAGGACCGGAAATGTACTTCTTGGCCCAAACCGCACAGAAAAATGCATCAAAGAGGGCAGAGCCCGGATGATCATACTTGCGGGTAATTGTGCAAAAGACCTCAGATTAAAAATTACCCCGAATGAGAAGATGTCCATTCACTCTTTTGAAGGGTCCAGCGCAGCGCTCGGAAAAGCCTGCGGAAAACCGTTTGCCGTAAGCTCTCTTGCGATCGTAAGCCCCGGGGAATCGGATATTCTTTCCTTCAAATGGGCATAATCTCATCAAAGAAAAACCGGTAAATGCCTGTAGGTACCTGATTGATTTGCATTACCCTGAAACGGCGATGAATCAATCCGGTTTACCTGGGGGACTAAAAAAACATACCTTTTCAATCGTTTCAGATCAGTCCGTCTTCCAGCCACCCTGCGTTCGCCGGCACCCTGCGGCCCCCTCCACGCGAGAGACCCGGCCAGCCCCCGGCGTATTCTGAACGCACGTGGCATGGGGTTGACCTTGACGGGAGGTTATTGCCCGCGTATCTGTAATTCTTCGCCTGTTTTCCTTGTTTTAAAAACAGCAGTTTATCCTTTAAAGTTCAGCTATGTTCCATTCTTTGCAATTGGTAAATGATTATTAAAACGGCGAAGATGTTTTACCCTGTTCATAGAATTTCAGGCGACAATGGTCCCGGATTACAAGAAAAATGGAGTTTGAAAAAATATGGTAACTACTACATATTTAGTAAAAAAATTAGGAGTAATGAGTGTCGCAAAGTTTGGGGCAACCATCGGTATGATTATTGGAATAATTGGCGGTATTATCATCGCCATTAACCTTGGACCGTCTGCTGCATTGGCAGGAGGATCCATGTTCTGGGGTGTGGGTTCCGGCATAATGACATTCTGCGTCAATGTTCTCTTTGGGTCCCTTTTAGGATTCCTGGGAGGTGCAGTAATCGCATTCATGTACAACCTCGCACCCTGGGGAGAGACGGGTGGAATCGAACTAGACCTTGAAATAAGGTAATACTTTTTTCGTCCCGGTACCTGAATGCATTGGATCCGTTCTGCTGCATCACAACAAAAACCTGACCCGGTTTTTCCCATCCGCCACTTCACGCTGCTGTCAACGGGAAAATTATCATTTTTTAATTACGGAATCGTCTTAACCCTTCCGGTAATGCCCGGCCTCTTCTCCGGTGTATCCCCCGGCCACATGGTCCCGATTCCCGGTCTACGGCCGGGCCGTTACGCGGAGACCCGGCCGGCCCCCGGGTTTCAGTATTGTATTCTTCCCACCCGGGGATCTGTTCTTCTCTGGTGAATATTCCCCGGATCATCTCTTTAAAAAAGTATATGGTCAATCCGGAACCAAGGTTGTATCAGGATACAAAAGATTCCAGAACATTCGGGTTAACCGGCTGTTTTCTCCGGTCAGACCTGAGGAGCTGATAAATGTGAGAAATCTCCCTTTGTCTGCGTTCTTATGGGCGCTCATATTCATCGTAATCACCGTTGTACCGTCGGTTTCTGCAGGTGTACAGACAATCTGGGTAGATCCCGGAAGCGGTAATGACAGCAATACCGGTTCATCGCCCGCCGAATCTCTTGCAACAATCAGTGCCGGTATCGACCGTATCCCGAAAAATGTTCCCCTTGCCCAGGGTTACCGGCTTATGCTCAGGCCGGGAACCTACCCGGAATCCAGTCTTCCTCCGGACGGTTATGTTGAAGGAATTATCGGAACAGACCAGAACCCGGTGATAATCGAGGCGTCAGAGGGAAAACATACCGCGATCATCCATGGCAACTTCGATATCCAGAAATGTTCCTTTCTGTCCCTCATCAATCTCGATGTGGTTACTGACCCGGGAAGGGGAGGCGGGGGGAACGTTCTTCACCTTGCATCGGATGACCATATCCTCATTAAGGGATGTACCCTGGATGGATCTGACGGGCGGGTTCGTCAGTCCCAGGAAACGCTCAAAGCAAACCAGGTCCGGGTACTCGATGTGGAAGACTGCGACATCTCAGGGGCTGACTGGTACTCCCTTGATTTTGTCGCCGTGCATGGCGGGCATATTACCGGGTGCAGGATCCACGATGCAGGAGAATTTGCACTGCTGATAAAGGGTGGTTCGGCAGATATCCGGGTTGAACAGAATGAGATCTTCAACGGAAGAACCGGTGGGATCTCGGCAGGATCCGGGACGGGATTTGACTATTTTGTATCCCCCTACCTGCACTACGAGATCTATGATACGCGTTTTGTGAACAATCTCATTTATGATAACGGCATTGCTGTCAGTGTCAACGGAGGTTACAACATTCTCGTTGCGCACAATACCCTCTACCGGAACGGGAACCTTTTCGAAGTCATGCACGGGAGGAGGGGATGTGAAGGGGATGGCACGATCTGCGAGCAGAACCGGCGTCTGGGTGGTTGGGGGACAACCCGCACGGAGGAGGAATTCATCCCCTCCGCAAATGTCTTTGTCTACAATAATATCATGTTCAACCCTTCCGGGCAGGAAAGCCCGTACCAGCATTTCACCGTCCAGGGCCCGGTTACACCCCCGGGCGGCAGCAATGTTCCTGCTCCCTCCCTTGCTGACCGGAACCTGCGGATCCAGGGAAATCTGATCTGGAACGGCCTGGAGGATCTGCCGGTCTTTGGTGACACTGGCGGGTGCCCGCCTGAAAATACTGCCTGTAATGAGCAACAGATTCGTGCGGATAATCTGATTAACCGGGCAGAACCCCGGCTTGTTGCACCGGAAAGGGGAGATTATTCTCCTGTTCCCAGCGGCAATAGTACCGGTGTTCCCTGTTATGCCATCCCGAAGTTTCCCGGAGATGACCGTCCGACATCTCCGACAGTCCCCGGGGCAAATCCTGACAACTCGGTAAGACAGGATTATTATGGCAATACCCGGGGCGATGGATGTGTCCCGGGGGCGGTTCTCTCCCGGACTGACGGTTCTTTTAACCCCGGTTCACCCCGGTCAGGTACACCCCGGCTCACCGTTCAGATCCCTGATTCGTCACCGGTTTCCTCATCAGCGACACCTGCCGCGTCCCTGCCGGCCAGGGTCTGCATTGCCGGATTTGTCATCGGGTTATGTATCCTGCATCACCGCCCGGCAAGGCCACGGTAAAAAAATGTTTTCTGGGTTTCTCCCCGGTAAGCAGGGTATACATTCTGCATACGCAAATCCGTGATCGACGATCCCGATCACCCGGAACTTTATTTTCGACCCTTCGCGCTCAGTGCCTGAGCTTCGTCTCGTTTCTTACCCAGGTGATCCATAATGGCCCCAAGCCCCCGGCTGCCCCCGGGTTTGGGCGGGAACGGGGGGGTCATGGGTTCAGCATCCATCCTTTTTTCGCATGACATCCCGGACCAGCACGGTGCCGGCTATTGCACTGAACAGCGTGATACCGGAGAGGGAGGATTGTGTTTTCGCAGGGATTGGTCGGGAAGACGAATCATCAGTTACATTGAACCTGAGAGAGCTGCTGGCTGCTTTTTTGTCAGCACTCTCAGTGACGATCAATTCGTAAGATTTGAAATCCGACAAGTCAATATCGCATGCGGTAGTATTCAGGCCGTCCACCCCGGTCATGACCAAAACTTTTTCTGACAGGATTGTATCAGCCCGGGCCAACTGCCAGTCCAAAGGACGGACTTCACAGGTCACTTCTTCCCCGGCCGGGAGGTTGGTAGTAGCAGTGATGGTAAACTGGTCGCCGCTCTTTTTGTCACTTACCGGATCAATTTTTATCCGGTAATGCTGGTGCGTTGCTTCAAACACATTGAAAAACCAGGAACTGCCTGCACCGGGTTTTTCTGCACTTCGTGCATCAAACAGGTACTCGTCCGGTCTGAATACCGACATATCAACTGTAAAAGCAGTCCGGTTCAGCCCGTTCTCCCCGGCGACAACACTCACGTTTTCTATCATCGAACTGCCGAGTCTGCCACTTTTTGTACTATGCATGCTGCTGCTGTAAATCTGGACAATAACCATATCGCCAACCGGAAGATTGGTGGTGCTGTGAACAGGTACAACATCACCCCGGTATTGATCCCCGATTGGGTCGGTTTTGATCCAGTACCGTGCATTTCCGGCCGGAGAATCATTACCGGGTGTGATTGTAGTTACTACCGGTTCTGATACTCCTGCGGATCCCACCGCCACCAGCAGCACCGCCACCACCACAATCAACAAGACAACCGCCACACGCACAGGTCTCCTCCGGCTATCAGGTGAAATCGGGCGTGCGGTCATAGGACAGCAAAAATCTGTGCGGTGCGGTAAATAGGTTATGAAATATTCTTGCGGCAAAATTACTGATTGACCAGGAAAACCGGTCTTCCTTTCCGTTTCCGGAATAGCTGAGCCTTTGCCGGTACCGCACCCTCTCCCAAAAACTCCGGTAACTGCAATTTACGGTGCCCGTTCCTGTTCCGGCCAATAGTCAAACGGCATGCGATGACCGGTTCAGGGCCGGGCCGTGACGCGGAGACCCGGCCGGCCCCTGGGTTTCTGAGGGGATGGGTGGGACCCGTGCCGGGAAAAAAGTAAGAAGCCCTTTATGGGATCAAAAAAAATCGGCCAGGTGCCCGGTTGTTTCACCGGGCTTTGATAGTAAACGTATCCCCGGTTTCCCATGAACCGGTCACCGGGTTCAGCTGTTTCTCAACCCCGTCAATCGTCCCGGTCCCTTCGTGGACCGTGATGACAAGGTAGCCGACTCTCTGGTCATTCTTGGTAATGGTCTTCTTAGGGTATTCCAGTGTAAGTGCAGGATCCACATTCGCAGGATCGAATGGTATAGCGTGGGCCCCGGCATTCCCGCTGACGATTTGCGTGACGCCCCGGGATTCGCCCCTTACATACAGGTGGGCATGCCCGCAGAAATAAGCAGAGACATTGTTGCCGGCCATGCTCTGCCAGAAGATATCGCGCTGCAGGGGATTAACGTCAATGGCGTAATCATCCTCTTCAGTATCGTTAACCACGGCATAAGCAGGAGAATGCCCGAAGACGAACGTGAACGGCCGGGTATCCTGCGTGAGCTGCCCGTTGACCCAGCTCTGGTTCACCGTCTCTTTGAGACCATTGTGTGCTATATAATTGTCGTTCATGAGGAATTTTGCACCCTTGTGCGTGAACGAATACGTCAGCTTCTCTTCACCCGGCGGGCCGTTTGCCGGCATGCCGGCAGCCGCCGTTGCGAGATAGGCATTGAGAAGGGGAGCAATGGTCTGGTCCGGACCGTCCTCGTGGTTACCACGGATTACATACAGCGGGATCCCGGTACCGTCCGCGTAATTGTGGATGGGAGCAACATATTTCATCCAGTTTTCGAACTGACCCGTGTAATTCCCCGCCATCGGGGACGCTTTGGTTAATTCCCACCCGTTGACCAGGTCCCCCATGTACAGGGCAAGGTCCGGCTTCTCTGCGGCTATTGCCCTGGCAATCGGGATGAGGGCCGGGCTGACACCGGTGGTCGTGTTCCCCGCCGGGTCAGGGGAATCTGCGAATACGACAAATGTCTAGTCCCCGGATCCGGCAGGTGGTGTGGGGACCGTGGTTGTTAAAGTCGTGGGGACCGGCGCCGGTGACGGGGTCGTGCAACCGCAGATACTTACCGCAAGTACCAGGAAGAGGAATACAAGGAACTGAAAGAATCGCATGGGGGTGTATTCCTGTCCGGTTATCATAAAGACTGTGTTCCATTCCCAAAATCTCCGGTACGTACAAGTTCCGGTGCCCGTCATGTACCGGCAATTGCCAGGCGGTATACGATCACCGGCTCAAGGCCGGGCCGTTACGCGGAGACACAGCCAGCCCCCGGCAGTGCAGTCACGTACCCGATACGGTACTGAAAGAAGCACTTTCATCATGACGCGCTCCCAATTCCTATCCATGGACTTCACCCTGCTGATGGATCCGGGAATCAATATCGCAGTCCAGAACTTCTCCCCGCCAGTCACCGCATTCTTCACCCGGGGCGAATTTCTGGACTCAATGCCGTGGTACTTCCTTATCATCTCCATAATCACGTTCGGGCTGCATCCCCGGTATGGGGTCAGGCTTGCCACGCTTTTCGGATTGAACGTTGGCCTCAACGAGGCAGCCAAACTGGCCTGTCATATGCCCCGGCCCTATTGGGTCTCGGAAGCTGTCAGGGCTTTTTCCGCCCATTCTTCGTTCGGGTTCCCGTCCGGTGCTGCCATGTCCGGCGCGGTTGTGTACGGGTACATCGCTCAGCTGGTCCGGCGCTACCCGGTAGTTATTATCTGCTGCATCCTGTTCCTTGTTTCAGGCATGGTGCGGATCTTCTCCGGCATCCATTTTCTTCTCGATATTCTCGGGGGATGGATCCTTGGCCTTCTCCTCCTGGCCGTCTTCCTGCTCGCAGCGCCAAAGGCTGAGGAATACGCCGGCCGGCTCTCCCGACCGGCCCGCCTTGCCCTGTTTGCCCTGGTATCTGCCATTCCGATCCTGATCGTGGTCCCGGCATACCTGTCGCTCGGCGGCTGGCAGGTACCGGCACCATGGATTGAGCTTGCCCGCCTGCAGACCGGTGCGGTCATTCATCCGGATCGCATCCAGTACGCCTGGGGTGCTGCCGGCATTATCTTCGGGAGTCTCTTTGGTTATGAGTTCCTCAAATCCCGTGGCGGATGGAGCCCCCCCGCAGATCTGAAACAGCGGGCAGGAGTTGTCTTTGCCGGAACCCTGTCCGTCCTTCTCGTCAACGTGGCGATCCCCGGTGTATGGGTGTACCTCGGCATCACGGCCCTGTCCCCTCAGCTCGCCGTATTCCTCAGCATGGCCGGAGTTACTTTCTGGCTCATGGCGGGGGTGCCTTCCCTTGCTGCAAAGGCAGGGTTCATAAAAATGAACCCTCTTTAAACTGCCGGCAATGGAATTTGTGTCCATAATGGCTGCGGGTACAATACAGCAATATACCGTTCTTCTTTTTTTCCACCCCCGTCTCCCGCTACGGGCATTAAAAAAAGAACCGGGGCTGGGCAGGCCCCCGCGATTTTTAGCGGGTACGGGTGGGGCAGAGCCTTCCGGTACCGGAGTAGCTGAGCCAATTCCCAGATAACATGCGATCCCCGGCACCCGGTTCACAATGTGACCCACCTGCCGTTCCTTAAAAAAAATGTAACTCCTCAAATTTTTGGTGGGGGTTTAAACCTCTCCATTACGAATACTCATAACAACAGAAGAAATATATTCTTCCGTTATAACTCAATCATACTGTCCGGCGGGGTAACCCGGATGGAGTGTGTGTGACCATGTGGACACCCGATATCAGCACCCTGTTTCTGATCCTCTTCCTCATCAACGTCCTTCTCACGCTGATGCTTTTTATCTTCTGGAGATCCCAGAAGACCTATGACGGGTTCCGGATATGGATGCTTTCCCTGCTGGCCACATCCTGCGGGTATTTTCTGTTCGTGACCGGTGGATCCCTGCCCGTCCTGCTCTACTCAACGGTGGCAGATCTTCTGATCGTGCTGTCGGTCATGATGCGGCTGGACAGTACCGGGAGATATTTCCGGTCACGGCCGCTCCCCCGGATCGTGTACTTCACGCTGATACCGGCTGCACTGCTGTTACTCTGGTTTACGTTTAGTGTCGATTCGTTTATCATGCGTGGCGTGATTATCGGGGTGCTCATTGTCCCCAGCTTTGTTGCGACATCCCTCATTGCGATCCGGTTCCGGGAGCCGGCCACCCGGCCGCTCAGGTACAGCTTTGCTGCGGCCCTCCTGGTCACGGCATTCTTCTGGACCCTGATTACCGTTAATGCGATCATCACTCCCGGTGACCACTCGCTTGGGGGCCCGGACCCTTTGAACCCGATCTTCTTTATCGTAACGATCCTCATGGATATCGTCTCCACGGGTTCCTTTCTGATGCTCAATATGGCCCGGTCCCAGGATGAGCTCCGGCAAAGCGAGGAGCAGTACCGGAACCTGGCAGACAACCTCCCGGATTATATCCTCGTCCACGACCGGGAGTTCATCCGGTACGCCAACCCGGCCGCGGCCCGGCTCATGGGACCGTCCGAAAAAACCCTTGTGGGGAGATCCCTCTATTCATTCCTGGCACCGGCGAGCGCTGAAACTTCGCGGGCATATATCAACGCACTTCATAGCGGAGATGCACCTGCCCCCCTCACCATAATTGATATCCAGCTTCACGATGGGACGATCAGGCACTGCCTGATTAAGACCGTACCAATTAAAGACAAAGGGATGCCGGCTCTCTTGTCCGTAATTACCGATATCACCGAGCGGAAGGCGGCAGAGCATGCACTCTTACGGCTCAATAAAAAACTCACGATCCTCTCGTCAATAACCCGGCATGACATCAAGAACCAGCTCATGGCCCTCTTAACCTATCTCGAGCTTTCGAAAGAAGAGGTCGATGCGATTCCCACCGCATCAGAGTATCTCAAAAAAGAGATGAGAATTGCCCAAACAATGGGGCAGCAGATCGATTTCACGAAAATCTACGAGGATATGGGAACAACATCCCCAGTCTGGCAGAATATCAGTGCAGGTGTCCGGCGGGCAGTTGCCGCCCTGCCCCTGCGGGATGTGAAGGTTGTAGTTGATCAGCTCGATCTTGAAATTTATGCCGATTCCCTGTTTGAAAAGGTCTTTTACAACCTGATCGATAATGCCCTGAGATACGGCGGTGACGCAATGACGACCATCCGCATCACTTCCTCTGAAACCGGCGCCGGGCTCGTGATTGCCTGCGAGGATGACGGGGTGGGTATCCCGGGCAATGATAAAAAACGTCTGTTCGAGCAGGGCTACGGGAAAAATACCGGTCTCGGTCTTTTCCTCACCCGGGAGATCCTCCTGATTACCGGTATCACCATCGCCGTGACCGGTGAGCCGGGAAAGGGGGCACGTTTCGAAATCCTGGTGCCGAAGGACTGCTACAGGGTGATACCCGGTACACGTGAATAATTATGTCTGGTACCTGTCAGGTTTTCTGGCAAGACCCCGCCGTTTCCGTCCGGTTCGGGAGTAACCCGGCCCTTTACGGGACCGCCCCTCTTTTAAAAACGCCCCCCTCCACGAATGTATCCGATCCTAAAAAAACCGGCTCCCCGCTCACCATGACATTCCCTTTTAAAACAGCAGTTCTTTTGCAGTTTTTCCCGGGCAAAAAAATTACCAGATGACCGGCCGATCGGTCACGTTCCGGTAGAATGCATCGCCGGGCTGGATCTCCGGGAATGCCTGGTAGAATTCGGGAATATTGAAGACCACACCATTGACCCGGTACTCGGGTGCGCTGTGGGGATCGGTTAAGGTCCAGAGGCGTGCTGCATCGTCCCGCTCATTCTCTCTCCAGGTGGCCGCCGCACTGGTGAAAAACTGCCGGTCCGCAGAACTGTTTGCCGGTGACGGGCCGGATACCGTGTTTCCGTTCTCCTTCCAGGCATGGTATGCGAGTGTCAGGCCCCCGAAATCTGCAATATTTTCGCCGAGCGTCAGGTTCCCGTTCAGGTAAAGCCCGGGCAGGACCTCGAAGTGGTTGTACTCGGTCACGATCATGGCCGTCCGGTTGTCGAAGTTCTTTTTGTCCTCTGCAGTCCACCACTCGTTTACGTTCCCATCCTTGTCATACCGCCCTCCCTGGTCGTCGAAGCCGTGCGTCATCTCGTGGCCGATAAGCCAGCCGATCCTCCCGTAGTTGAGCGAGGCATCTGCATTCGGGTCAAAGAACGGGGGCTGGAGGATTGCTGCCGGAAATACCATCTCGTTTTTTGTTGGATCGTAAAACGCGTTCACTACCTGGGGTGCCACAAACCAGGTGTCGGGGTTCACCGACCCGCCGATCTTGTCGAGTCCCTGGGGCCCGTGGATAAGGGAGTACGCAGACGCAGACCGGACATTACTGACATAGGAGTCGGAGAGTTTAAGCCCCGAATAATCCATCCACGTGTCGGGATACCCGATCTTTTCGCCCATGGCGGCCAGTTTCTCCCGGGCTTTGGCCTTTGTGACGCTTCCCATCCAGGTCAGGTTCCCGATCCGGCTGTCAAACGTTTTTCGTATGGTGGAGAACATCCCGGTCACCATGCCGCGTGTCCGGGGATCGATATAGGTTGCTACATATTCCCGGCCCACGAGATCGCCCAGCAGGTTGCTCTCCGTGATGATGACGCGTTTCCACCGTGGTTTCATTTCTTCGGTACCGTAGAGCGTCTTTGAGTAGAATGCAAAACTCTCGTTCTCGAACGGTGCGCTGAGATAGGGCGATGAACTATCGACGAGCTGGTACCGCAGGTATACTTTCCAGTCATCGAGCGGTGCGGTCAGGAGCTGGGTGTTCAACCCCTCGATGTACCGCGGCTGGTAGACGTTTACGACCCGGACCGGCCCGGAACCCGGGATGGTGCTTAAGGATTCCCACCCGATGGCCGGATATTTTTTCTCCAGATCTGAAAGCGGGTAGATGTTGCTGGTCTTGGCAGGATCCCGGTTCTCTTCAGACGTGAAATGACTCCGGGCAAGGCTCTCTTCCATTGCGTACACGGTCTTTGCATCCATTGCCGCCTGCTGGTCCGGCTCGCCCATCAGTGCAAAAACTTTGGTGATATGAGCCCGGTAGGTTTCCTGCAGCTTCCGGCTGTCCGTATCGTTCCTCAGGTAATAGTCCCGGTCCGGCAACCCAAGTCCGCCCTGGTAGAACCAGGGAACAATCTCGGTACTGTTCCGGGGATTCGAGTCGGCGAAATAATAATACAATGTCCCGGATCCTTTTGCCGTAAGCGTGACGGTCGCATTGGTCAGGTCCTGCCGGGAACCGATGGCATCGATCATCGCGAGATCGTCTTTCAGGGGAGCAATTCCCGCCTTTTCGATGGCAGCGGTATCCATCCCGGACCGGTAGAACTGCCCGATGAGGGTTAGGTTCCGGTCACCGTCCTTTGATGAAACATTCTCTGCTTTAAGGGAGAGGGCAAGGAGATCGTTGTCGACCTTGTCTCCCAGTTCGTTAAAGGATCCGTAGGCGCTCTTGTCTGCAGGGATGGGATTGCTCCTGAGCCATGCATCGTTCACGTGCGTGTAGAAATCATCACCCGGGCGGATGGACTCGTTCACGACAATTGCCCGCGTGGTTTTTGTGTCGGTGACCGGTGAGTTCGTGCCGGCCGGGGCAACGCTGGTACATCCGGAGAGAAGGATACATCCGATTACCATGAGGATGAGAACCGCTTTTTTCACAATAGGTAATGGTTCGGTTTTGGGGAGAATAAGGTTTAGGGCAGGGACAGGGAGGGACTATGCCCGGAAATTTCCCGGCCGGATTCATCTTTAAAAAAAATCAACCGGATTTTGACAAAAAATTTTACCCGACCCATATTTAAAAAAGTTTCATGCGGCCCTCTCCAGGATCGAGTATTTATCCTGGATATTTTGCATGAACATGAGGTCTTAAAAAAAGGTCCGTGGGGAAATTTTCTCACTTCACGAAAGTCCCGTTCTTTTTAAGGTACGTGAAAAGTGCCGTGCGGATCTGCCTGAGGCTCTCTGTCGACATATCAGCGGAATTCAGGTTGAGGGTAACGTAGGTATCCTTTTCCGGCAGGTAATACCAGAGCGTGAACGAACCCGGGTATCCCCCGCCATGACCCTGGTAGGTCATGTTCGAGGGTTCATTGACCCCGGTGGTATACCCGAGACCATAGCCCTCCCTGCCGGATTGCGGGGTGGGTTTTTCCATGGCGGCAAGCGAGGATTTGCTGATCAGTTTCCCTTCACGCAGAGCACGGTGGAACCGGTTGAGATCTGCAGTCGTGCTCACAATGTCTCCCGCCCCGCGATCGAACTGGACATACAGGTTGGAGAACTCCCGGTACTCATTTCCTTCACGCAGGGTGGCTGTCATGTGCGGCCCGGGGATGTGGCTGGTCTCCTGGATGAACGTGTCGTTCATGCCGACCGGGACAAAGATGTTCCGGGTCACGTAATCCTCGTAGGGGACCCCGCTCGCGTTATCGATGATGAGGGTTAAGAGAATGTAATTCACGTTCGAGTAGGTATAGTTCGCTCCCGGCGGGTAGAGCGGGCTTGCATTCAACCCCTGCCCCATTGCCGCCTGGTACGATACCGGGACAGACGGGTTCTGAAATTCCTGGAGATTGATGGAGAGTTCGTCGTAATCAGCGATACCGCTGGTGTGGTCGAGAAGCTGGCGGACCGTGATAATCCTGCCGTTTGGGATCTTCTGCACGAGATCGGCCGGCAACCAGCGCTCTATGGGGTCATCGAGCGAGAGTTTCCTGTCTTGTGCAAGTTTCTGGATCGCAACACTCGTAAATGTCTTGGATACGCTGGCGATCAAAAACCGCATACCGGGTTCTGCCCGTTCACCGGTGATCGGGGACGCGTTTCCGGCTGCGGAACTCCAGGTCCAGGCCGGGCTTGCAATCTCCACAACCGCCCCGGGAATGCCGGTTTCCTGTATCCCGGTATCCATGATCTGCTGGAGAGCCACCCTGGTCTCTCCGGGTGGCGGATTTGGCCCTTTTCCTCCCGCCGTCTGCGGCGGGGTTGCCGGTTGCGTGCACCCGGAGGAAAGGATTGCTGCAATAACGATGAGGATGAGGAGGATTTGCTTGCTGTCAGACATAGATGTGCCGGTTCTGTTGTCGGCATAAGAGATGATAAATGGGACTCTCTTAATCAGACGGTTCTTCAGTCCGGTTCCGGAAATGCGGAGCCAATTTCCGGTACCGGAACTCTCCCGGTCACTGCTCTGATAACCCGCTTGGCCCCGCCCTCCTCATGTGTGAAGCTCAAACCGGGATCCGTAAAAAACACCCCCAACCTTAATCACAGAATAGTCCCGTCAGTTATGTATCCCGGACACCTGGTGCTTCATGAAACGAATCCTGACCCTTATGATCCTCTTCATCTGTCTCACCGCGATCCTAGCTGCAGGCTGTACAACTGCGACGCCACCAGCACCGGTATCCAGAGGTGACCTGCTCTTCTCCCAGGCAGAACAAGAATTCCGGATTAATAACCTGCACGCAGCCGACCAGCTCTTCAAACAGGCGCAGGAGAACTACACCGCAGCCGGCAATACCGCTGCAGCAAAAAAAGCCCGTGACCGGGCCATGGCGGCACGGATGATGACCTTTGAATTCAATGCCAACCGCAGCGTCATGGACCAGAAGATCGCTGCGGTCATCCCCGCCGCCTCAGCCGCAGAGCGGGCCGGCTGGCTGGACAGTCCTATGACCGTCCGGCTCCTGAGCGACGGGGAGACGTGGTTCCACGATGATACCATCCCGGGCATCTTCTGGCACAACATGACCCTGATGCGGAACGTCAATGCCGCTCACAACTATACAGGATTCTACGATGAGCTCATCCCGCTGGTGTCTGCCCCGATGAAGGCCGGGGCCGGCCCGTACGGTGACCCGGTAGCATGGGAGGGAGTTGAGGAACTCTCGGTTCCCCATGAGTTGCTCCCGGCACATGGTATGCTCAGACTCTGGATACCATTGCCTATCGAGAGCGGCCCCCAGAAAAACGTGACCATAATCTCCGTGGAACCGGCCCGGTACGTCAGATCCATGACCGGCACGGACGCGGACCTCGGCCTTGCTTATCTCGAGATTCCGCTCGAAGAGATCCATGGTCCCTTCCTCAATGTTACGGCAAAGTTTGGCTTCGTTGAGTACCGCCAGCAGTTCAGCATCGATCCTGCACAGGTCAGGCCCTACAATACGAGTTCCCCTGAGTACCTGAAGTACACCGCCCCGGGGACAAACATCGTCACCACCCCCGCCATGAAGAAAAAGGCACTGGATATGGTGGAAAACGAGACCAACCCGTACCTCATGGTGCAGAAGATTTACCGCTCTGTCACCGGTACCCTCCCGTACAGTCATGCCCCGCATCTCCTTCTCGAGATGGAAAATATCCCGAGGTCAACCTATGTCCTTGAGACCGGCATCGGCGACTGCGGTGCCCAGAGCCAGTACTTTGCCGCCCTCTGCCGCTCGCTTGGCATCCCCGCACGGGTGCCGGTCGGCTACCAGATGATCCTCCAGCCGGCAGGAACCCATGTCTGGGCAGAGTATTACCTGGAAGGCTACGGGTGGATTCCCGCTGACGTGACCATAGCAGAAGGTGCCGAATGGTCGTATAATGCCACCGATGACGAGCGGAACCGGTACAGAGAGTATTTCGCGAGCAGCCTCGACCCGTACCGGTACATCATCCAGAAGGATGTCGATGTCCCGCTCTCCCCCGACCCGGGTGATTCAGAGATCGTAACCACCCGCAATACCATCCAGATCCCCGATGCGGTCTGTGATACCTGCCCCGATAACCCGGGCCTGATGATCCCCGGATACTGGACTGTCACGCTGACGAAAGGATAAGGAAAAAAATTCCCTTTTTTATGGAGATACACCTACCCGGTCTCCGCTGCCCCGCCCGGGCCGTGCGATCCGTTTCCGATACCGATGAGCCCTTGTTTTATTGTATTGCAGTGGTTGCGTAACCCCCCTTGACAAGTCCCGGCACGGTCACACCCGTCCGGCGATCCCCCTGCAGATTCCCCTCCGGCCTTTCATAACCGCAAATTTTTTTCACTCAACGCCAGCAATATCAACAAACGCAGGTCAATACTTTCATGGAAACCGGAATCCCTGATGCCGTTGCCAGGAACGGTTCGTTTCGCGATATTCCCATCGACCTTCTCCGGGGTTTCGCGATCGTTCTCATGATCCTGGCAAACCTGGCCCCGGCACTCTTCCTGCCGCCGGCCCCTGCCCTCCCTGCCCTCCCTGCCCTCCCTGCCCTCCCTGCCCTCCCTGCGGCCAGCGAACCCGTAACCCTGCAGACCAGCGCAGTACCCGCTTCACAACCCGCACCCGGTCTCCCGCTCACGACCATCGACATTGCCGGAATTGTCATAGTAGTGCTGGATGGCAGCATCCTGCTGATCCGGCGCTGGTGGATCCACCGGTAGAACCCGGTGCTGTTCCGGCAGGAAGATTCGCCCGGTAACCCGTGAGAAGAGACCGATCTCTTACCTTTTTAGCTCTGTTGCCGTGGTGCATACATGCGGGGTTACCGGGGGATTTAGGTCTCTCCGGCATCCGGTCCTTATAAAAAATAATGGCAAAGGACAGTTGCTGGGGCAGACCGTTTGTGGATACCCGGGCCCGGGTAAAATATTACGGGCATCTGGTGCAACAAGGCGAACACCCGGAACCGGTTGCACAGTCGGAACCGGAACGGTATCGTAACGGCCGGGCGAAAACCGGATTTGCATAAACAGATCCGGATAAAAACATCACAAAATCTATTATCCCCTCAGACGGATCATTACTTACAATGGAATACGATGAGCAGGAATGCCAGGTCAGAAAAGATCTGGAGAACCTGACCCGGACACTTACGGGGGAAAATCTCAACCCGGATTTGATGTTCGCCTATCACCGGGGAATTCGGTCATGCACACCCCCGTTCAGGAGTGCCCATGAGACCGGTCATTCCGTCAGCGAGCGGTTAAAACGCATCCCGATAGCGGAATAATCTTTTTTTTCGTTTTTTTACGCAATGTGCGCTTCGCAGACCCAGAGATCGTAGATGGGATCCTTGGGATTTTCCGATACATCAACCGTGCGTCCCATCTCTTCGCCCCACGCGGCCACGAGCCGGGCCTCGGGTTCCCTGCCCACCGTGATAAGCGTCTCTCTGGTTGCAGCGAAGAGTTCCTTTACGATAGCTTCCCACATATCCTGGGTAAACGTGTTGATATCGCCCATCATGATCCCGATACCCTTGGGAGAGGGTTCCACGTACTGCGAGGCGTTCATTGCATTCAGGCACATCGTCTCTGCGGGCAGGAGCCGTCCGGTAAAAAGCCCCCGTGACAGGAGCGACTGATCGTTGTCATACGAGAGCGGCGAGTAATTGAGATCCCGGAGCACCAGCGAACCGACACCCGACCCGCAGCAGCAGTCAACGCAGGTCTCGCCATTGCCGCTTCCCCAGAGGTTCTCGATCAGCGTCCCGAGAATTCCCCGGCGGGCGGGATTGAGATCCTCGATCGCCGGGGGGAATTCCTTTGTCAGGAGATTGCTGTAATATTCCCGCACCGCTGCGGCAAAGACTGCCCGGTTCTCCTGGAAGATCTCGCCATTCACGCTCTCGAACAGGTCGATGAGGGGAACTGAAGGGTTCCGGCAGAGAAACGAGCCGGCAACCCAGCCGTTATTGCCCTGGAACGCGAGGGCGAGCGGCTCTTCCGCTTCGTCAAGGAGGAGGCGTCCTTCACTGGTATCCTGATCAGCCAGCAGGGCATTGAACCTGCTGTCCGTCAGGTCTGCAAACGATGGCTCGACAAACCGGAGGTCTTCGAGTTCAAAAATTTCTGCTATATTCATGGTCCCCTCTCGATCCGCATCCCGTGCGGTGCCTGGATAGTGCCGTCAATTTTTGCCTCCTCGTGGAGCACAATCGCCTTTGCGATCACGTTGCCCAGGATATGGGCGCCTTTTTTTACAAAGACCGTGCTGCCGCTCTCGACGTTTCCGTGGATCGTGACCCCCTCGACAACGCTGATCTGGTTCCGTGCCCGGAGGCTCCCGAAGATCACCGTGTTCTGCTGGACATCGATTGACCCGGCCCGGATATTCCCGTGGAGCCGGCAGTTCTTCCCGATCTTCATGGTGGAGGGGACGGAGAATACCTTCATGTTGAGCTTCGAGCGGGCAGGGATCATGAGCGGGATCTCCCGTTTGCCGTTATCTTCCGAGAAGAGATTGTCAATGATACGGTCGAGTTCTTTCTCGTTCTGGATCTTGAGCATCGTCATGAAGTAGATGAGGATGAACATGAAGACGGGCATCGGGTTTCGCACCTCGATGGCACCGGTTGCCTCGAATCCGTCCTTAATCTCGACCTTCTCACCGATATCAAGGGTGCCGGCAACAACCAGTTTCCCGTTGATCTTCACGCTCTCCCCGATATAGGCATCCTGCTTTGCGATCACATCGCTGCCGATCTCGCAGAGGTTGCCGATCCGCACGTCCCCGTTTGCCCAGACGTACTCGCGGATCTTTGAGGATTCGCCGACATAGACATCGGCGCCCCGCAGGCCATAATCAATCTGGCAGAACTCCCCGATCACGATATCCCGGTCGGTCTTGAGGCTGTGCTCCTGCAGCTCGGTGCCATCGGGAAGCAGGCAGTGCTTATGCCAGTTTTTTACGGCTCGTTCTCGCATCCTCTTCTTCACCCATCTTGCCTTTTTCAGGCTCCGAATTTGTGGGATTTGTTGATCAGGTCGAGTGCAATCGGCAGCAGGTCAATTCCCCGTATCCGGTTGAGCCCGCCTTTCGCACAGTGGTATTCATCGTAGTGGAAGACATCGTCCATCCGGACGCCGTCGCCCCGGATCAGGACCGGCACCGGGTCGGCGCTGTGGTCCTTGATGGTGCAGGGCGTGGAGTGATCCCCGCAGATGATGATGATGGTGTCCTTGAGGCCCAGCAGGGGTTCGAGCAGCGGGTCGATCTTCTGGATGAAATCCCGTTTCTGCTCTGCAAGCCCGTCATGGCCGGACTCGTCTGCCCCCTTGATGTTCATGAGTACAAACTCTTTGGTCCTGAGCTCGTTGAGCGCTGCGGCAATCTTGCCGGCAACATTGCTGTTCTGCGAGCCGGTGGCTCCGGCAACTTCGATATGCGGGAGGCCGACTGCCCGGCCGATGCCGGTGATGAGGCTTGCAGCGGAGATGACCGATCCCGAGATGCCGTATTTTTCCTGGAAGGGTTCGTACTTGCCCATCTCGCCGGCGCCCCGCATCAGGACAATGTTGGCCGGGCTGAGATTCTGTGCCAGCCGGTCTTTGTTCATCTTATGGTCGAAGAGAATCTTCGTGGACTGCCGGACAAACTCGTTACAGACGGCGGCGGTCTTCTCGTGGGCCGGTGTCTTTTTTATCGCGGCAACAGTGAGGGGTTTGACTCCTTCTTTCTTGGGATCATTGGAGGTGACGCAGTGACCTATCCCTTCTCCCTTGAGTGCGAGGGCAGCCCGGTGCCCGGCACCGGAGCGGAAGGTAAAATCCACGCCAAATTTCGAGAGATCAACTCCTTCCTGGATAGCGGAACTTAAGGCGGCGGTGTCATGGATGCGGCCGGCCCGGCGATCCGTGACAAGCCCCTCTTTCGATATCGTGGCATAGTTGCACCGGAACCCGATCATGCCCGCTTCCATGTGGATACCGGAACCCTCGCATTCGAGCGGTCCCCGGCCGGTATAGTACTTGTAGGGATCATACCCGAGGAGTGCCAGGTGTGCGGTGTCAGAACCCGGTCGGACACCCGGTGCAATGGTATCCATAATGCCGCAGCAGCCTTCCTGGGCAAGCTTGTCGAGGACGGGTGTTTTTGCTGCTGCAAGCGGGGTGGTACCCCCGAGTGCGGGACAGGGGCGATCGGAAATTCCATCGAGAACGATAAAGAGAATCCTGCTCGCGGTCATAGGTAGGGAATGTTGGACGGGCGGGGTAATTAGGTTTCTTGGTCGTTTGGGGGAGTGTTACGGCCGGTCACGCTGCTTTCTCCTCATCCGGAACAATAGCCGAGAGCACCAGCGGGACAACCGAAAGTACAAGACCTGCTGCCATCGTGATGTGGAACCCGGACAGGAAGGTTGCGGAATCGAGATCGGTAAAGGCAACAATCCCGCCGGCATGTGCGGTGGTGAAGGTGAAGAGCATCGCATAGATTGCCGTCCCCAGCACGCCCCCGAAATAGATGGTCGTCACCATCAGCGAGGAGCCGGATCCCTGCTCGCCTTCCGGAGCGGTCTCGATGATCCTGCTTGAGGCCGGCCCGGCTGCAATCCCGAAGGCCACTCCCATCAGGACGAGGCCGGCAAGCAGGGGAACCAGACCGGATTCGGGGGACAGGACCGCAAAGATGGCGCTGAAGAGGATGAACAGTCCGCAGGCAGCAACCGTAAACACCCGGCGCCCGTGCCGGTCCGACCACTGCCCGAACGGGATACTCAGGATGGCGACAACTGCCGGGGGTATCAGGAGGCAGATGCCGCTTGTCATCATATCGAAATGCATCTCCATGGTCAGGTAGAACGGGAGCAGGTAGATGATGCCCAGGAAGATGATATTGAGCAGCAGGTATGCGACGAGGACCGCGGTGAACTGCCACTTTGCGAAGATCCGGATATTGAGAAACGGTTCTGCAGTCGTGAGCTCCCGGATGACAAACAGTCCCAAGCAGAGCAGGCATAGTGCAGTACAGGTAATGATCAGCGGGTCCGTAACTCCCCGTGCAGCAATTTCTTCGAGCACAAAGGTACAGAAGACCATGGCGCCAAAGAGCGTGACCGCCCCCGGGTAATCGAAGGACCCCGTGTGGTCTTCCGGCTCATCGGCCGGGATCACCCGGGCCGCAAAGAGGATCCCAATGATGCCGATAGGGATGTTGACTAAGAAGATCCAGTGCCATGAGAGGTACTGGGTGAGGATACCCCCGATTGCCGGCCCGGCGGCAAACCCGATGGACGCGGTAGCGGCGATAACCCCAAGAGCCGTGCCGAGCATCTCTTTGGGGAGGTACCGGATACAGAGCAGCGGGGCAACGGCAGCGATCATCGCGGCCCCGGTTCCCTGCACGAGCCGGGCGGTGAGCAGGATGTCCAGCGAAGGAGCGATCCCGCAGGCCACAGATCCAAGGGTGAAGATGACAAACCCTAAGAGGAACAGTTTTTTTGCATATCCCCGGTCCGCGATTTTACCGAAGACAAGGAGGAGTCCTGCCATCATGAGCAGGTAGGTGATGATGACCCACGCGATTGTCCCGGTATCCGTGTCGAAGTACGCAGCCATGGTCGGGAGGGCCACGTTCACAATGGACCCGTCAATCCCGTCCATCACCACGCCGAGTGCTATAGCGGCAAGCAGGAGTTTCTGGCGGAGGGGATCGGTGATGATGGAGGTCACAGGGATACAAATATGGGCGGGGGATTTTATTAACGTTCGGACCATGAGCGCCTGACGGTTGTGCGTCCCAATCCGCCGGCATTTCCGGTTGGACACTGCCAAAACGAACCTGTACGGTCTTATGAAAATCCGAATAAAAACTGCTTCAAAAAAAAATTAAGCCGTTGAGATCCGGGCTGCGATGGGCTGGACCTTGGACTTGACGATCTCGACCCTGCGGGTCGGGTAGATGATCTTGACTGCCTTGAAGAGATCCCGTGAGATCTCTCCCGAGACGATCGCGTTGACCATCGTGGTTAAGTCCCACGCGGATGCCTGGGCCTTGACTGATTCTGTAATGATCTTGCGGATTGCGTGCTCCTGCGAGATGTTGGCACGGGCAAACGTGTAGCAGCTGATGGTCAGGTGGACTTTCTTGCCATCCTTGGTGACCAGCGGGACGTGGCAGTCCACGCGGGAGCTGCGGCGCTTGACGAGCGAGCGGAGGTAATCCCTCGTTACGTCGTGGCCAACGAACTCGGTGTATGCCGAGTCGCCTGCAACGGAGTTGATCTTAAAGCTCATCTTCATGTGCTGCTTGGCGTAATCATTGGTGATCTCGCCGAG
>JANYKQ010000057.1 GCA_025358115.1 Methanomicrobiales archaeon
TCTTTGATAAAAACTTCTTTTGTCATTTCGCCACTTCCTTTATGATATCATCGCGTTTTATGATCCCGGAAATCGTGTTATTCTCCATGACAACAAGGCTGTTGACATGGTGGCTGTCCATCAGTGCGATAGCTTCGGGGAGCAGGGTTGTTGCAGGTATCGTGATAACGGGACTCGTCATCACGTCTTCTGCCGTCACCGAGGCGACCATGAGCGAGCTTGTGCCCCTGACCCCGTCCGCTTTTTCACGTCTCATTATGGCTACGTCTTTTCCCACCAAACCTGATATCTTGGGCTCATCTTCATAGAATGCAAGGTTCGTTTCCGTGATGATTCCGGCAGGCTCCCCGTCATCATCCATCACCAGCACCTTGTCATTGCGTTCACGCATCACGCTGATCACATGATCGAGCGAATGGTAGCGGTTGACCGTCACCACATCCTCCATCACGTCCCGGACCGGGAGGCTCAGGCCCCGGACAAGGGCGGATTTCATCAGATCGGTCTTTGTGATGATCCCCACAACGGATCCTGCTTCAACCACCGGGACGCTGCTGATACCCTTCTCGGTAAAGAGCCGGGCAATCGTCTTGACCCCGGTACCGAAATCGACCGTCACGGGGTTTTGGGTGGCAAGGGCGCCCACCGGGATCCGGTCGAGCGGGCGCCGCCTCCAGGCCGGTTCACCCTGCTTCAAGCGATAGGCAATATCCTTTTTTGTAAGGATTCCGGTCAGTTTTCCCTCTTCCATCACCAGGATGCGTGAGATCTTGTGTCTCACCATCAGGTTACGGGCATGCGCTACGGTTGCATCCGGAGAGACGAAAAAGACCGGTGCGGTCATTACGTCGCGTGCGAACATGATACTCATCCCCTTGCAAATGCCCGGACCAGATCGAACTCAGTCAAAAGTCCGATCAGCCGGGAGCCTTCAATCACCGGCAGAGCGCCGATATTCTTCTCCAGCATCTCGCGTGCAGCTTCATTGATGCTCTTTTCCGGTGTAGTGGTGAAGAGATTTCCCCCGATCAGTGTCCTTACGGGCAGTCCCATCACTTCAGAGACATTCCCGGTGGTCAGCCGCGAGAAGACTTCCCTGCTGCCGAGATAGCACATCAGATCGGTTGCCGTAACAATCCCGTACACGACATCATCGCTTACCACCGGTAACCGGCGGAACCGGTATTTTGTCATGTCACGGGCAACGGTCTCGATCGGGCATTCGGGAGCAGTCACTCTCAGAGTCGAACTCATCACATCTTCTACCTTGAGCGAGCTCTGCTGCGCCCCGAGCACCCGTACCACATCCCGCTCCGTTACGATCCCGATGAGGACCCCGTCGTTGTCCACGATAGGAAGCCCCCCGATCCTTTTTTCCACAATCACTTTCACCGCATCACGGATGGTTGCCTCGTGCGGGAGCGTGACGGTCTGCTGGGTCATGATGGTGCGGACATTTTCATTCACCGCCGAGAGTAGGTTTCCGTTATGTTTGACCTGGACGAGCTTGTACTTGTCACCTCCGCCCATGAAATTGATCACATCGCCGGAAGTGATGATTCCCCGCAGCTTCTTTGTGCCGGCATCGGTAACCGGAAGCCGCCGGAAGCCGCACTTCGTCATCTGTTCCACGGCCGCGATAATGCTCGTCGAAGGGGGTACCGAAATGACGTCGTGGGTTGCGATCGCCATGATCTCGCCTTCCTGCTCTGCAATATGTGTCTTGAACTCAACCGGCCCGCGGTCGAGTTTTCCCTGCATCTTTAAGAGCCGGTCGCCCTGTTTGATGCCCCGGTTGTTCTGGTGCATTCTCACCTCATGCGGGTCAAAAGACCCACGTCCTTATCATTATTCCTGGACTTTAATTTCCAGAGGTATCCTGTCCGTTTTTTTTCCTGCTGCTGATCTTTTTTAGGCAAGTGCAGCAAGGATGTCATGCCGGTCAACAATCCCGACAAGGGTATCCCCTTCAAGAACGGGGAGCCGGCTGACATCATGTTTTACCAGCTGTTCTGCTGCGTACCGTACCGGCTCATCGGGAGCTATGGTGACCACATCATGAGTCATAACGTCCTCGATCGTTGTATGAGCATGATGGGCGACTGCTGACTGTGCCCATCGGGTACGGATCAGGTCTCGCCTTGAGATGATGCCTACGAGCCGCTTCCTGTTAATAACCGGGAAGGCGGTAAACCCGCTCCCGATGATCAACGACTGTATTTTCTGGAGTTCGTCTGCAGGGTTTGCTGCAACCACATTCTGGTTCATGCGTGAGGCAACCGTCCCGTGCAGTTCATTGCGCGAGATGATGACGGGGAAGAGATCCGAAAGAAGAACCCCTCCCCGTATATGGCGGGTGGGATCAACCACCGCAGCACTATCCGTATGGAAGCTTCGCATTGTCTTTGCCACCTGTTCGATTGAGTCTTCAGGATTTGCCGTCGGTGCATCCCTGACAAATCCCTCAACCGTCACATTTGATTTGGTTGCAGTCACCCGCAACCCGTCCGTAAGATCAATATAGCCGAGGAGGGTTTTTTTCCCGTCCGTGATATAGACTTCACGGAAGCGGCCATCTCTTAAGATCTGCCGTGCCCTGGTTATCTGGTCACTCTTTTTCAGCACAGGGATCTCCACGATGAAGTCCTGTGCTGTTTTCATGTGATTTTATCCTCCTCACGGCAGCCGGGACAGAGCATTGCACCATCCACCCGCTTAAGGTCATCAGACATCTGGCTGCAGCGGTCACAGACACCCTGCTCAATGTGGTCCTCGCGGTTGATCTCGATGATATCTTCCAGCAGGTCATTGAGTTCGGTTGAGACAGTAAGAAGATCCCGGACCGTAACAATACCGATCACCTTGTGGTGTTCATCCACAACGGGGAGTCTCCTTACCTTGTGCTTGACCATCATATGGGCTGCATCGCCCGATGTTTTATCCACACTCACTGTGATGAGTGGCGTGCTCATGATTTCATTTACGTGAACTTTGCTTGGTTTGAGATCCTTTGCCACCACCTTGCAGTTGATGTCTTCCTCGGTAACAATGCCTATGGGCTTGTTATTATCAAGGACGATAACGCTGCCTACTCCTTCCTGGCACATCGCCTTGGCTGCCTTTGCTACCGTGGCTTTTATGTCTATCATGGCAGGATTGCGTTTCATCACTTCCCCGATGGGGACATGGGTTTCAAACCGGATTGCGTCGGTTGTCTTTTTCATGAGTCACCTCCTTGGTGCGTTTTTGTTCTGATGTTTTTACAATTAGCATACTCCCATCCCCTTGTATAAATACAATTTGGCCGAGGCAGACCACAATGCATGGCAGTAATAGGGGTGGAGTCAGCAGGGAGATGACGATACGCTACGGGGACCGTAGTATCCACAAAAATACGAGAAACCTAATAAACTGCGTATTCTATACATTACTAACGAATCATGGTGAATTCTTTGTACCGAGGTACAATGCGTAACCAACGAGGTGCACAATGAAAATATTTTTACAAACGTTTGGTACGGCAAAGAAGAAGTTTTCCAATTTCCTCAACTCATTTTTTAAGAAGAAACGGACCCGGATCGGTATATACGGTCCTCCCAATGCGGGAAAGACCACGCTGGCAAACCGCATTGCCCGGGACTGGACCGGCGATGCAATCGGCCCGGTAAGCGAGATTCCCCACGAGACCCGCAGGGCCCGGAAGAAAGAAGATATCATCATCTCGGGCGCCAACGGCAGCACGGTAACCATGGATATTGTCGATACCCCGGGGGTTACGACCAAGATCGATTACCACGAATTTTTAGAGTTTGGTATGGAGAAGGATGAGGCGATCATCCGCGCCCGGGAAGCTACCGAGGGGGTTGCTGAAGCCATGCACTGGCTGCGCGAGGATATCGACGGTGTCATCTATATGCTTGACTCGACGCTCGATCCCTTCATGCAGGTGAATATCATGATGATCGGGATCATCGAGAGCCGGAATCTCCCGGTCATCATCGTTGCAAACAAGATCGATCTGCCCGATGCTGCACCGGCCCGCATCCGCAGCGCGTTCCCCCAGCACCCCGTTGTCGCAATCTCCGGTCTTGAGGGCAGGAACGTAGAAGATCTCTACGATACCATGCTCGAATACTTCGGGTGAAGATCATGCCGCACAAGTGTACGAAATGCGGGCGGGAATATAAGGACGGGTCAACCGAGATCCTGAGAGGGTGCGCAAGCTGTGGCGGCAAGAAGTTCCTCTACGTCAAGGAAGAAGAGATCAACAAGGATGTACTTGAAGAGAAGTCCATAGAAGAGATCGCTGACGAGTCCAGAGAAGAAGTACTGGAGATAGTTGAACCCACGGCCACAAAAAAGAAGGAAGTGGAGATGTATGACCGGGTCGAGACTATCCGGATTGTTTCACCGGGTTCCTACGAGCTCAATTTAGAGAAGATGGCAAAAAGCGATGAGCGGATCGTGAGCGTGGGCAAGGAAGGCTCCTATATTATCGATCTCATGTCCATGGCAAAGGACGAACCAAAGAAGAAGCACCGTAAGAAATGAGATAGATCATTCATTTTAAGATACGTTTTTTCAATATCATAATACGTTTTTCAGGAATAAACGGACTCACGTAAAGGATAACCTTTTGCAAGTTTCGGGCTGTGAATAACAGATTCCCGCAATAAACGCAAATCTTCGCCCCCTCTTGTGCCACCAATTCCCTGTGAGGGGGATGGGGCACAGATACGATAGCGCTCTGAAAGAGGAGGGTAAAACCAGTAGTCTGATAAGATTATTAAAAAAAGGGGTCAAGGGGGTGCTTCCCTTGGGCTGCTTCCCCCTCTGGGGTCACAATCATAATCCCAATGAATTATGCGTAGGGTATCGCTCAGCAAAGTTTGGTTTTTCTCTAAAAAAGAAACCTTCAATCATTTCATGAAAAAAGGATTTTTTTAAGTTACCTGTACAGAGGTACCCGTTCCCTGTTTACCGGGATAAGTATGGAGTGGTTACCGGAGACTCCGGAGCCCACGGAAGAATTCAAGTCATTTGTTGTATCCCTGTCATGACGGAAATGATCATTCTGGACCGGAACATCCGAAGAACAGGAGAAAAAAACACGGGCTGGTATGATTACCTGCCGCCAAAGAGGCCATTGAAGAACCTGAGGATCCCTCCGATGACATCCGCTCCCGGGGAAGGTACGGTGACCGTTGGCGTAACCGTCTCTGCGGGAGTAGTCACTTTTTCGATCGTCCTCTCCGGCGTTATGGTTGCCTGGATCAGCTGATCCCTGCCCGGGCTTGTAGTCCCTCCGGCAAGCGGGAGAAGGGTCCGTGCGGGAGTCACGGTATCAGTGGGTTTCGTAGTTGCTTCTGTAAAGGGTGAAGACTTCTGGCCTTCGGGATATGTCTCCTCAGGGGTCTGTGTCGTCCCAACCGGGGAGAGGGTTATGGTTATGGCCCGTCCCCCTTCCCCGGGATTGTGGGCTTTGACCGTCTGGGTGATATAGCCATCTGCAGATGCGGTAATCTCCAAATATTCATCCGAAGCAACCAGGAACTCAGTGGGAAGTGCCCCCCTGAGCGGGAAGCAATCGGTGCTACTGTCCCGTCTGGTAGTGCATATCTGTACCTCGCTGGAACGCGGATTGACATCTAGTGACATTACCCCGTGACTCATCCATGGATGAGTTGTTTCCGTCACCGGGGCTGGCTCCAGATGAAATACCAAATGTTCTAAAACCCTGCGAGGATCAACGATGTAGGAAGTAGTCCGTTTTACATAACCCGGAAGAGAGGCTGAAACCTCGTAAGTACCCGGAGGAACATTGACCTGGAAAGCACATTCGGCACCGGGAGCAGCTTGAACCGTTCTCCCGGTTCCCATGACCGTCTTTGTCGCATCCGAATACGAAATCTCTGCTCCGCAGGGGATGGACTCCAGGATCATCGTTCCATGGGCGGTGGTATCAGCAGAAAGGGTAAGATCCACTATCTGAGGCTGCTGTCCTGCCACTACATTCACGGTTATCGTCCGGGTACCATAATCCTCCCGTTCACCACGGAGGGTGTACGTCCCCGGCGGAACTTCGACAAGGATGGCGTGAGCACCAATGGTACTGTCATAATCGGCCCTGCCGCTCCCGACAACGCCCCCTGAAGAAGAGACGGTCACCCAGACATTTTCCGTGTTTGTCCGCACCCAGACCGTTTCGGCCGAAACCGGCAGGACGCCAATAACAAAACAGAGAAGAAGGATAATTGCTGCGGTTTTGATATTCATCGGGACCTCCGGAACAGAGAGAATCCTCTACAATCGTATACCACCATCCGCTGGAGTTCTGCCATCTGGGCACCCGTTTTATCCATACAATTGGATGAATGAGAGGTTTTATAAATTTTTTTACTCCGCTCTCAACGCATCGATCGGGTCCATGTTGGATGCCTTCCAGGCAGGATACAGTCCCGACAGGATGCAGACAACAAGACCAATCACCATACCTATCGGGATATACATGAAACTGGCGGGGAGGAAGAAATACTTCGTTGTACCGATCATGTAGCTCACCACCGAATAGCCGATAATGAGACTCCCTATCCCACCAACACCCGCACCCAGTATCCCCAGGATGACCGCTTCGTACAGGAACATCCTGCGCACTTCACCTTTCTCGGTCCCTATGGAAAGCAGGATCCCGATCTCCTGGATCCGCTCATTCACCGACATCATCATGACGTTAAAGATGCTCGTTGCCGCGACCAGGAGCGATATGCCTCCGATAGCAAGAATGAACGTTGTTATCGAAGACAGGGATGACGTGATACTGGAAAGCCGGGAACTCGCATCCGAGATCCTCACCTCAGGGCTTTTTTTATTAGTGTTCAGTTTCGCGTCAATGACAGATTCTATATCCGGGATAGTATCGATATTCTTGACAATCACGTTCACCTGCCGGTAGATGTCCTTCCCGCCATACTGGTTCGTATACCAGTCGTCGGAAACAATGATTGCATTATCAGTATTCACATTGTCCGATGACATCCCCCGTGGTGCGAGAATCCCCACAATCCTGAGCACCGGGCGGGATGCATCGGTATCTTTCCCGATCCGGATCCTGTTGCCAATTTTTAAATTGAAGTTCGTGGCGAAGGTTGACCCCACGAGGGCATCATTTACCCCTCCGATGTTTGTCCCGTTCGCGATCGTGAGGAACTTTGTGATGTCATCCGGATTGATCCCATAGACCGTGCTCCTGCCGGGAACAGATGCCAGCGTGAACTGGGTACTTGTCGAATATATCGGGACTAACGTACTCGAAGGTCCCGCAGCCAGTTTGATCTTATTCAGCTGCGTTTTTGTTATCCCCGTTGCGGCTGATGTTGATGTCGTTGAACTTGATCCCGGCGGGCCCATCCGGACCGCGTCAGCGGTGATGACGATGGTATCGGCACCCGAGGAGAGCTGGTCTTTTACCTGGAGCTGCATGTTGGTCCCCAGCATCCCCATGGAAGAGATTGCCACCACACCAATCACAATACCAATCGAGGCCAGGAGAGAACGCATGAAATTCAGGCGGACGCTCCTGACGGAGAGATCAAAGAATATATCTTTCATGCAGTTATCCTCCCGTCTTCAAGGGTGATGATCCGGTCCGCGTACTCCGCGATCTTCGGATCATGAGTCACCAGGATGACCGTCTTTCCTTCGCGATGAAGGCCGCAGAGAATATCCATGATCTGGAACCCGGTCTTCCGGTCGAGATTGCCGGTCGGTTCGTCGCAGAGCAGGATCTTCGGGTCGTTGACCAGCGCCCGGGCTATCGCCACGCGCTGCTGTTGTCCACCGGATAACTGGTTCGGGCGGTGTGCACTCATCGCCTCGTCAAATCCCACAGATTTTAAAACATCTGCAGCTTTTCCCGATTCATCCCGTTTCTTGTACTTAAGGATAAGCGGGTACTCCACGTTCTCGTATGCAGAGAGCAGGGGAATCAGGTAAAATTTCTGGAAGATGTACCCGATCGTATCCCTGCGCATGTGCGTCCGTTCAAGTGCGGTCAGGCTGGCGACGTTCCTCTCTGCTATAAACAATTCTCCCGCGGTCGGGACGTCAAGGATCCCCAGCTGGTTCATCATCGTCGACTTGCCGGAACCCGATGGGCCCATGATTGCGACAAATTCGTTATCCATTATTTCGAGGGAGATATGATCGAGCGCCGTAAAGTCGCCACTTTCCAGGTGGTATACCTTGCTGACATCCGCAAACCGGATAAGGGGGGTAGTCATGGCCAACCCTCTCACTGTTTCTTAAATTTTGCAACGAGCCATTTGCGTTTGGTATAGAGCACGATACCGACAACAACAAGGATTCCTGCCGCAATAACCGGGTAGAACGAACTGATACCGCTGTTTTTGCTGCCGGAGAACAGGCTTGGGCCTCCGAAACTGCCACCGGTCCTTCCCGCTCCAGCATACCCGCTTGTTCCCGTACCGGTGCTTCCCGAAGGCCTCGATCCAGAGACATTCCCGCCATTGCCCGATACAGATCCGAGGTTGAGTATCTTGGTGACACTGTAATCATTCCCCTCGGCATCTTTCCAGCGCACCACGAGGGGGACAGCAGTGAGATCCTGGCTGGTGAAGGTCACTTCAAAAGTCCCGGCATCATCGGAGGTGAGACTGCCGATCGGATATTCAGCGAACGTTCCCATAGCCTTTGCCGGGGATCCAACCGTGACCGTAAGACCTTTTGCATCCGTGATTCCGGTGTTGGTGATATCCCCGGTCATGTCATAATACGAATCTTTGGTGGTCAGGACTACATTATTGACAACCGGGAGTGCTGCCGTCTTGTCATTCCCGATGTTGATGGACTGGATCACATCCAGGGAATGATCTACGTCCCCGCTCTGGTAACTGACATGGAAGACCAGATCGGTATCCTGGCTGGGAGTCACGGTAAAGGGAACAATGACAGAACTTTGCGGATCAAGCGAACTGATATATTTTTGTGACGGGCTGATCTTAAGACCGCTGCCGGATGCCGTGACAAAGACATTGTCAATTTTTCCAATACGGGGATTGATGATACTCAGGTTGACTGTTTTTTCTATAGCAAGGGGAAAGATATCCGGAGCATCAGAGATGCTTGCCGTAATATTCGTTGAATCCACCGTGATAAGGATCGGATAATGGAAAACATCGCCATCTTTCGTTTCAATCGAGAAAAGGGCGAAATGACTGCTGTCAGGTGGATTTGCAGAAACAAGGAATGCATACGTTATCGAAGAGCCGGATGCGATATAGCTCAAAGTATTCCAGGAATCCTTTTTCTTAATCTCAACGGTATCGCTGATGAGATTCGGATTAGAAAGCCCGACAGACGTGTTGCCGGAGTTCGAGAGCGTTACGGAAAGCGTCCCCTCCTCATACGGATAGAGCACATCGGGGTTCATGGTATACGAGGATACATAGAGCATCGACGATGTTGTAGCGGCAGCACTTGCAGCGGGTATCACTGATATCATCAGTAATACCAGGATTATGCTGATTATGGCGGAATTTTTCTTCATGATTTCTCCATTAGTTACGGGCAATGAACTGAATTCCCGGCTATTTTGCCGGTTCTGCGGGAATCTCATCATCATAGATGAACACCTCTTCGATATTTACGCTGAAATACCGGGCAATTTTAAAGGCAAGATCAAGGGACGGGACATATTTCCCCTTTTCAATCGCGAGAATAGTCTGCCGGTTTACCCCGATGGCATGAGCCAGGTTGTCCTGGGTCAGATCATTCATGGCACGGAATACCTTGATCTTATTCTTCATCGGTATCCCATTCCCCGTACTTCCGGGCATAATATATCCTGAATCCTACGTACAGGAAGATCATGAGGCAGAGAAATCCCAGCTGCACAAATCCCATCATCCGGGGGGAGAGCAGGGTTACCGGGTGCTGGCCCGGGGGCGGGCGGGGGAACGTTGGGAACTGGAGCATCTGTACTACTGCCCCGATGGAAAATGCACAAAATACCACCCAGAAAACCTGCATGGTCCGCGTCATTGCCTGTTCAGTGATCCTGGTATCCCGTTCATCCTGGATGAGATCGGTCACTTTGGACCGGGCGAAAATGATCAGGGCGACCGCTGCAATGAATGCACCCATGATCAGCAGGGGAGCGTGCATCTCATCAGATTCCCAGAAGATACAGACGAGAGCAATGGCGATGCACCCGATAAGCAGGTAGAAGGTATTTTTTTTCATGCTATCTCTTGTATAGCACATAAGACATTTTGTCGTATAAAGATGACTATTCCAGGCACGGTCAGGAAGTGTTGGTTATTCAGAACGAACCTGAGGACCCTGGATTATTTGTGCTATTTTTTTATGAATTGCGGGAAGAAACGAAAAATTCCGGGGGTTGCTACCGCGTCTTCATCTCGCCCCGGATCCCCTCGTACGGCGCCGGCAGTTCCAGTCTCCGGAAGAACTCATCGGTAAAGATAAGACTGTTGACAACAGCCCATTCGGCACACCCGTGACCAAGGCATTTATCAGGGAAAAAAGGCCCGTTTCCGGGTGCGAACGGGTTTACCGCGAATTTCTGCCGGAGAATTTTTTCAAATTTTCCCCCGGTTGTTTCTTCGCCGGCATCCCGGAACCCCCTGTCGCCGAGGACCACCCATTCCCGCGTATAGTGCATGAGATGGTTGCGGATCTCGATGAGGATCCGCAGGTTTGCAAAGGCCTGGTCACCCTCATCGAACGATGGCATTCCCGCGATGGTGAGAATTTTCTGGTATTTTGATAAAAGCGGGGCACGATCGAAGTTCTTCTCGTTCTTCCACTTCTCGCCAATCAGCCGTAAGAGCGCTTCATGTTTTGCATCAGAAAAGTAATAAGCGTCATCTGCGACATCGGCATAGAGCTCATTGATGGCGGACTCCAGGAACGAGACAGAGGATAAGACCGAGTTGAGGACAAAGACTTCGTGCCGGAGCTGGAGATCGGCGGGAAGCTCTTTAGCCTCCCGGTGTTCCTGCTCGATCGCAAACGCGAGCTGGCAGAGAAGAGCCGCCGACTGGATATATCGGACGGAAAAGCAGTCCCTGAACCGGATCGCGGATTCATCGCCACTTGTCTCAAGCGGTATTTTGTCCATTCTCACATCTCTTTTGCCCGCCATGGTAAAAAAGGCGCGGGGATTTCTCATGTGCACGTACGTGAGAGCATGGCAGCCTGAAGCCGGGGATATGAAAAAATATGCCGGCACGGTCGATGGTTCAATTGTTGCATTGACAACATTTATTGGTCCGGCTCACCAGATTTATTGGTGCACATGAAATCCAGAAATACCTGCGAGCTCCCCTTTGGAGCCGTGGTCTCCATCACCGGTCGCGGCCGGTTCATCTTTTTCAATGACCGCCTCCGGCCCCTGGGTCTCTCGGCAGGCCAGGTCCCGGTCCTGATGCTGCTGTACAATGAGCAGAATATAACTCAGGAAACCCTGGTCCGGCACTACCAGATTGATAAAGGAACGATCGCCCGGGCAGTAAAAAAACTCGAAGATGCCGGGTTTATCCGGCGCATCACCGACCCCGGTAACCGCAGGGCGGTCCGCCTCTTCCTCACCGGAAAGGGTGAACAGGTTGCCCCCGTGCTCCGGGAGATAAACCGCGAGTGGGAAGAACAGGTCTGCTCCGGCCTTTCAAAGAGCGAGAGAGACACCCTCACCAGCCTGATGCGCACCGTTGCGCAGAACAGCCACCGGAACATGCAGAACACCGGAGAGAAACCCGATGCAGGCAACTGATTCCGTCGGCAAGGCACCCGATATCCCCTCCGGGCGAGATAACACGGAAGGGATCGCAATCCTGATGGGCGACCCGAAAAAAGCGATCGTGAAACTCTCCGGGCCCATGATCATCGCGATGTTCCTGATGTCCACCTACAACATCGTCAACGCCATCTGGGTTGCCGGTCTCGGTTCCGACGCACTTGCAGCAGTCGGGTTCATCACGCCAATTTTCATGGCCCTGATAGGGATCGGCAGCGGACTTGGTGCGGGGGTTGCATCTGTCATCTCCCGCCGCATCGGTGCAAAAGACAAGCCCGCAGCCGACAACGCGGCAGTCCACGCGATACTCATCACCCTGATCCTCTCGGTAGTCCTCACCGTCCCGCTCATCCTCTTTACCGGTCCGATCGTTCACCTCTTTGGCGCAGGAGAGGTTGCCGGGCTCGCAACCGAATACGGGCAGGTTGTCTTCCTCGGGATGATACTCATCCTCTTTACCAATGTGGCGTATGCAATCCTCCGGGCAGAAGGGGATGCCAGACGGGCAATGTACGTCATGGCAGCGTCTTCGATCCTGAACATGATCCTCGACCCGCTCCTCATCTACACCGCCGGCATGGGTATCGCCGGGGCCGCGTGGGGCATGATCATCTCCCTTGTCGTGGTATCGGGCGTGCTCCTCTACTGGTTCTTTGCAAAGAGGGATACGTACGTTACGATCTCGTACAGGGCATTTTGCTGGGAAAAAAAAACGGTGCGGGATATCCTCGGGGTGGGCCTGCCGGCCAGCTTCGAGTTCTTCCTCATGGCGATCCTCGCGATCTTCATCAACGGCCTGCTGGTCGCAACCGCAGGTACGGATGCAGTCGCTATCTATACAGCAGGGTGGCGTGTCGTGTTCTTTGCCGTGATACCTCTTATTGCAATAAGTACTTCGGTGATCTCCGTTGCCGGGGCCGCCTACGGGGCACGGCAGTTTGCGAAGATCCGTACGGCCCACACCTTCTCGGTCTCGCTCGGGATTGCGATCTCGCTGGTCATCAGTGCCATCACCTTCATCTTCGCCCACCAGATCGCGGTCATCTTCACCTACTCACCCGACAGCGCCCATCTCGCACCGGAGATCGCAGCATTCCTTGCCACGATGTGTTTCTTCTACCCGTTCATCCCGCCGGGCATCATGTCGGGATCGGTCTTCCAGGCAACGGGCAAGGGGATGACATCACTCATCATCTCGGTCCTGCGGAACCTGGTCTTTATCGCGGTCTTTGCCTATCTCTTTGGGATCGTGCTCGGGTTTGGCGAGCATGGCATCTGGTGGGGAATTGTTGCCGGGGACATCATCGGTGGGACCGTTGCGTTCCTCTGGGCCCGGGCGTACATCTCGCGGCTGATTGCAAACGGATGATACTCAACTTTTTTAATTTTTGCCGCTTGTATTCAGAACACAGTCAATATCGGGCGAGTACACTTTGATATCAATGACCGGCGTCCCGTCAAAAGCATCCAGTCCTCTTACTTTCAGGACACCGTCTTTGACTTCGAGAAGATCAACCATGCAGAGCGAGACGGGGTTCGGCCGGTCCGGTGATCGTATCGCAAACACGCCTTTCTCTGCCGAAGTCCCGGGCGGTATTGCCCGGAGCACGGACCGGTCCGCCCGGTCAAACCAGCAAAGAATCCAGAGATGCTTCCTGCCCTCCATCAGCCAGAGAGCCGGGCGGTATTGTTCATCGATCACGATCTCGGAAACAGTATCCGAGAAACGCCCCTGTCGCGGGGCATCACCCTTTTCCTTGTAGGGGGATCGGACGTACCCCACGGGATGGATCTCAATAGGCTGGGAAATCATATTCAAAAAGAGATTGGAATGAGGGAGTATTTACGAATAGTGAGGCGGGGCACATGCGGTAAGCCGGGGGCTCCTCCTCAGTTACCCTTATTATACCTCACATCGAATGATGGTAAGCACTTTTAACAATTGTGCTGGCAGATGTAAGTCCGACGTGCGATACAAACGCATGGCCTCAAACATGGCTTTGGGATTACAGAGAGTCAGTAATATACTGTACTTTTCTGGACTTACGTTTAGTCTATATGGAGGCTTTACTATGGCACGAATGCATGCTCGAAGAAGAGGCAAGTCATGCTCAGTCCGCCCCTACCGCAAGGAAGTTCCCGCATGGTCCAACAAGGACGTTGCAGGGATCACAAAAGTTATCCTTGAACTCCGGAAGGAAGGCGCGTCGAGCAGCAAGATTGGACTGGTCCTCAGGGACAGCTACGGAGTTCCCGATATTAAACTTGCAACCGGCAAGCGTCTCGGGGAGATCCTCAAAGAGAACAATGTCGCGACAACGATCCCTGAAGATCTCCGGGACCTCATGACAAAGGCACTCGGCCTGCGCAAGCACCTGAGTGAGAACAAGAAAGATCTGCACAACAAACGGCAGTTACAGCTGGTTGAATCCAAGGTTCGCCGTCTCGTGAGATACTA
Source organism: Methanomicrobiales archaeon (assembly GCA_025358115.1). GTDB lineage: Archaea > Halobacteriota > Methanomicrobia > Methanomicrobiales > Methanospirillaceae > Methanoregula. The sequence continues at coordinate 14,292 of JANYKQ010000057.1, forward strand.
CACGGGAAGCAAGAAACTGCCCAAAGAGTTTGTGTACAAGCCCGAGACGGCAGAGATCCTGCTGTCCAGATAATCCATCCCTTAATCCTCCACACAATCATGTCGCTCAATACCGCAGCAGAAACCGTGGCCGAACAGATTCGGCGGCAGGAGTTCATCGAGGTGTTCGCACACCACGATGCAGACGGCATAGCCGCCGCCTCGATCCTCTGCCATGCGATGCTGCGTTCAGGTATCCGTTTCCGGCTACGTGTCCGGCAGGAAATTACTGCAAAGGACGTAACCGGTGACGATTCCTACCTGCTCTGCGATCTCGGTGCGGGAATGAACGATCTCCCGCCCGACGCAATCGTGGTGGATCACCACCTCCCGGTATTCGACGGCGAGTTCCATGCAAACCCGCGGCTTGCCAGTATTGACGGCGACCGCGAACTCTCGGCAGCAGGCACCGCGTATATTGTTGCCCAGAAGATGGGGGACAACCGCGACCTTGCCGGGCTCGTGATTCCCGGCATTCTCGGTGACGGACAGGAGATGACCGGTAAGAACCTCGAGATCTTCAACGAGGCAATCACAAACGGCGTCATTGTTCCGGACCGGGGACTCACCCTGCCGGGCAGGGATATGACCGAACGGTTCTACACCGCGATCAGCCCCTACCTTGAAGGCGTGAGCGGGGCAGAAGAGCTCGTCTCAACGCTCATCAACCAGTCCGCAGGCAAAGACGGTGTCCTGCTCGACAGCCTGCTCTCGCAGGTTGTCATCACGGCAGCACCGGGCACAACGGCTGAAGGCCTGAATGCGATCTACGGCGATACGTATCACCTCCAGCGCGAAGTGATCGAGGATGCCCACGCACTCACCGCGGTCATCGACGCCTGCGGAAAAGCCGGGCGCGGCGATCTCGCTGCATCCCTCTGCCTCCGGTCGTCCCACGACATTGACCGGGCATGGGAGATTGCACGAAAGCACCGCGTTGGCGTGATCGATGCGATCCACACGGCTCACCCTGCAGAAGGAGCACCGGGCGTCTTTGAAGTCAGGGACGCTACGCTCGCAAGCGATGTAGCCGATGTGCTTGCCCGCTACCGGGTGAATGCACAGCCCGTACTGGTCTTTGCAAAGGAGGGGAATGCCTGCCGGATATCCGCACGCTGTCCCGCGGGGGTTGAGCATGAACTCGGCCCCCTGCTCAAGGCACTTGCCGCGGCAAACAACGGACATGGCGGCGGACACAACCGGAGAGCAGGAGCAACCATTCCCTGCGACCAGATGGGTGCGTTCACGAAAGCATGGCAGGAAGCAGTGGCATCATGATGCAGATCAACGGCAGGATTACAACCCTGCACCGGAATGCAGGCGCAGTTGCATCGGCATTAACTCCGGACAACATGCACTCCATGACAACCACTGCAGAGGGCGACAGGGTAACGACGCTGATCACCGGCACACAGATCCGGTCGGTCATTGCATCGGTGGATGATTATCTGATGAATCTGGCAATAGCGGAAGACGCGACAGTCGTCTCCGCCCCAACAACAATCACCAGGTGATGTAAGTATGGCAAAGAAGAAACAGGTTGGAAGAAGAGTAGAAGGCTGGAAGGCCAAGAGCTGGTACAGGGTGCACACCCCCGACAACCTCGGGAAAGTGTTCATCGGTGATACCATTGCAAACGATGCTGAGAGCGTTGTCGGCAGGATCATGACCTCAACACTCGGCGAGATCACCAATGATTACGCCAAGCAGCACATGAAGATGAGCTTTAAGATCAACTCCGTTGCAGGCGACTCGGCATACACCGAGTTCGTTGGCCACGACGTAACGAGGGATTACCTCCGCTCGCTCGTCAAGCGC